>NZ_JBSFYR010000046.1:0-58316 GCF_053599875.1 Streptomyces sp. NPDC005151
GTCTTCCCGGCCCACCGCAAGCCCATCAACCGACCGTCACACGATCGAGCTAAAACGACCTCGTGCACGCTCCCAGCCACGCAGCTGTCAACCCCCGCGCCCGCCGCCGGCCCTCACCGCTGACCGCACCGGAACACTCACTCCAGAATGTGGCGGCCCTCGGGCTGAGCGCTGCACGAGGCCCGGAACGTGCAGTGGGTGCAGTGCTGGCCGGTCGTGGGTGTGAAGCGTTCGTCCAGGACCCGGCCCGCGGCCGTGGCCAGCAGGTCGGAGACCCACTCGGTGGTGGGCGGTTCCTGGGCCTGCACCTTGGGAAGGGCGTCGCCGCCCTCCTTCTTCGGGGCCGGCTGCCGCAGCTGGACGAGTTCGGCGCCACCGGGGGCGGGGCGGTGGCCGTCGAAGAACTCGTCGACCGCCCCCTCCCGGACGGCCAGCTGGTACACGGCGAGCTGGGGATGGCGGGCGACCTCGTCCTTCGTCGGGGACTGCTTGCCGGTCTTGAAGTCGACGACGTACGCACGGCCGTCGGCGTCCCGTTCGACGCGGTCCATGGAGCCGCGGATCCGTACCTCGTACTCCCCCGCTTCGAGCGTCACGTCGAAGTCGTGCTCGCTCGCGGCGGAGGTGCGGCCGGTGCGATCCATGACATGCCAGCGCAGAAAGCGTTCCAGGGCGACCCTCGCCTGCTCCTTCTCCTGCTGCGACTTCCAGGGGGCGTCGAAGACCAGCCCGTCCCAGACCGAGTCGAGGCGCTCCATCAGGACCGCCAGGTCGGCGGGGGTACGGCCGGAGGCGACCTCGTCGGCGAGTACGTGCACGACGTTGCCGAAGCCCTGCGCGGCCGTCGCCGGGGCGTCCGCCTTCACCTCGCGGCCGAGGAACCACTGCAGGGCGCAGGTGTTGGCCAGCTGGTCGAGTGCGCTGCCGGAGAGCGCCACGGGATGGTCCCGGTCGCGAAGCGGGACGGCCGAGCGGGTCGGCTCGTGCAGCCCCCACCAGCGGTACGGATGGGCCGACGGCACGAGCGGCTGCCCCTCGTCGTCCGTGAGCGCGGCCAGCCGGGCCAGCCGGTGGGCGGCCTCGTCGCGCAGGGCGTCGGAGGCATCGGGGTCGACGGTGGTGGCGCGCAGCTCGGCGACGAGCGCGGCGACGGCGAGCGGGCGGCGCGGGCGTCCGGTGACGTCGCGCGGTTCGATGCCCAGCTCGGTGAGGAAGCGGGACGGCTGGTCGCCGTCGTCGGCGGGGGCCTTCACCGCGGTGACGATCAGCCGTTCCCGTGCGCGGGTCGCCGCCACGTAGAAGAGGCGTCGTTCCTCGGCGAGGAGGGCGCCCGGGGTGAGCGGTTCGGCGAGGCCGTCGCGGCCGATCCGGTCCGCTTCGAGCAGGGAGCCGCGGCGGCGCAGGTCCGGCCAGAGCCCCTCCTGCACCCCGGCGACGACGACCAGCCGCCACTCCAGACCCTTTGAGCGGTGCGCGGTCATCAGCCGTACGGCGTCGGGGCGTCCGACCCGCTTGGAAAGGGTGTCGGCGGCGATGTCCTGGGCGTCGACCTCTTCGAGGAAGTTGAGCGCGCCGCGGCCGCCGGTGCGTTCCTCGGCGCGGGCCGCGGTGTCGAAGAGCGCGCAGACGGCGTCGAGATCGCGGTCGGCGTTGCGGCCGCCCGCGCCGCCGCGCAGCGCGGCGCGTTCGAGCCGCCCCGGCCAGGGGGTGCCCGCCCACAGCTCCCACAGGGCCTCTTCGGCGGTGCCGCCGCCTTCGAGGTGTTCGCGTGCCTTGCGCAGCAGCGCGCCGAGGCGCTGGGCACCGCGGGCGTACGTGGGGTCGTGTGCGACGAGGCGTTCGGGTTCGGCGAGCGCGCGGGCCAGCAGCTCGCCGGAGGGCGGCGGTACCCGGTTCCCGGCGGCCCGCTCCTCGTCGCGCAGCGCCCGGCCGAGCCGGCGCAGATCGGCGGCGTCCATGGAGCCGAGAGGGGAGGTGAGGAGGGCGAGGGCGGTCTCGGTGTCGAGCCAGGGGGCGTCGGGCTCCTCGGACGCGGGGGCGGCGCCGTCGTCCGGGGCCGTCGGCTCCGCAGCCCCCGTGCGGTGCAGCGCGGCCGTGGCGACCGTGCGGAGGGCGGTGAGGAGCGGGGCCACAGCGGGTTCGTGGCGCAGCGGGAGGTCGTCGCCGTCGACCTCCAGGGGCACGCCCGCCGACGTCAGGGCGCGGCGCACCGCGGGGATCGTGCGGCCCCCGGCACGTACCAGCACCGCCATCTCGTTCCATGGCACGCCGTCCTCCAGGTGGGCGCGGCGCAGCAGGTCGGCGATGTTGTCCAGCTCGGTGGAGGCGGTCGGGTAGGTGTACGTCTCGACGCGCCCGCCCTCGCGTACCGCGGCGAGCTCCCGGTGGGCGCGGACCTTCGCCGACGGCAGCCGGGTCAGCGGCATCCGGCGGGTGAGCAGCCGGGTGGCGGCCAGCAGCTGTGCGCCGGAGCGGCGCGACGTGGTGAGGACGCCGACCGGGGCCGGGCCGCCGTCCGCCCGCCGGAACGTCTCCGGGAAGTCGAGGATGCCGTTCACGTCGGCGCCCCGGAACGTGTAGATCGACTGGTCCGGGTCGCCGAACGCGATCAGGTCCCGGCCGCCGTCGGCCCCCGGCGCACTCCCGCGGTTGCCCGCCAGCGCGTGCAGCAGCCGCACCTGCGCCGGGTCCGTGTCCTGGTACTCGTCGACGAACACCGCGTCGTACGCCCCGGCCAGCACCGCCGACACCTCGGGGCGCTCGGCGAGGAGCACCGCCCGGTGGACCAGCTCCGCGTAGTCCAGCACCCCCTGTGCGTCGAGCACGTCCAGGTACTCGGCGAGGAACGCGGCGGCCGCGCCCCAGTCCGGGCGGCCGGTGCGGCGCGCGAAGTCGGCGAGGGCATCCGGGCCGAGGCCCAGCTCGCGGCTGCGGGCGAGCACCGCGCGTACCTCGTCGGCGAAGCCACGCGTGGTCAGGCAGGCCCGCAGCTCGTCGGGCCAGCGGATGTGCGCGATGCCCTCCTGCTCCAGTTCGAGCTGGCCGGCCAGGAGATCGCGGACGGTGACGTCCTGCTCGGGTCCGGAGAGCAGCCGCAGCGGGTCGGCGAAAAGGTCGGCGTCCTGATGGGCGCGGACCAGTGCGTAGCAGAAGGAGTGGAACGTGGTGGCCTGCGGGCCGCGGGCGGCACCGAGCCGGGCGGCCATCCGGTCGCGCAGCTCCACCGCCGCCTTGCGGCTGAACGTGAGGACCAGGATGCGGGCCGGGTCGCCGCCCCTGGCGACGCGGGCGGCGACCGCTTCGACGAGCGTGGTCGTCTTGCCGGTGCCCGGTCCGGCGAGGACCAGCAGCGGGCCGCCGGGATGATCGACCACCGTCTGTTGCGCTGCGTCCAGAACAGGGGGGTCCACGGAACCCGGCCGGGTGCGCACCAGTCGGTACGCGCCCGTGGTCCTCCCCCTACGCCCCTGCGGGCGTGGGGGGACCCCCTGCCGTGCCTGACGGTGCGGACTGTGCCGGGTGAAGGAGGAGGAGCTCACGTGGATCGCCGGTCCTGGGGGTGTGCTGATGGTGAGGGGGCGGGGGTGCCTGCCGCGAACTGTCGACGCTACGCCAGCGGGAGCGTGGGATGCGGCGGGTCCACTGCGTCGAACGTCACGTTCCGCGTCGCACGGCAGGTCACGCAGGATTTCTCGTCCATCGAACGGGCCCGGCTGCGCCCGTCATGGGGCCGAATGGCGGAAGCTGTCAGGTGTGAGCTCCCCCGACCCCGTCCTGGTCCTCGTCCCGGTCGGTGCCCCCGTCCCCACCGGGGACGCCGTCCCACCGTGCGCGCTTCATGTCGAGGCGCGGCACGTGGCCCTCCGCGCTGCGCGAGGCCTCGCGCAGCGGGGTGCTCTCCTCGCGGTAGTGCTCCAGCGCCCGCAGCTCGTGACCGGGCAGCAGCGCCCCGTCGGCCCGCACCACCCGCCACCACGGCGCCGCGGCGCCGTACAGCGCCATGACCCGGCCGACCTGGCGCGGGCCGCCCTCCCCCAGCCACTCCGCGACATCGCCGTACGTCATGACGCGGCCGGGCGGGATCAGGTCGGCGACATCGAGCACGCGCTCCGCGTACTCCGGCAGTGCGTCGTACTCCGGCGACGCGTCGGGCGCCCGGTCGCCCCTCGCCCCGTCGCCGCTCGTCCGGTGTTGGCTCATCCGGCCCATGGTGCCGTACGCCACCGACAGTCCGGCCCGGTCCCCGGCCGAGGGGCGCGTAGGCGTGTATTCACTGAGTGTGCACGCGAGAGCAAAGGGGCGTATCTTGCGCATCGCGCGACCGTGCAGTGCACCCTGATAACCCCCTCTGTCTCCAGGCCGTGCCACCATCATGCGGGCGGTGACCGGTGATACGAGACCACGAAGACCAATCAGAGGCGACGAAGGAGCAGGGCGTGCAGCCACCGAAGGCGGCCGACGCCTCTGACGCCGAACGGCGCCCGGAAGAGCAGCGGGAGCAGCAGGGGCCGACGCAGAAGCGCGAGGAGCGGGAATCCGCCCCGCACCGTCTGGTCGGCTCCACCCTCTCGACCGTCGCAGAGGCCGAACAGGCCGACCGGGTCTCCGGTGACGAGCCGCTGCTCCCCGCCCGGGTGCACCGGCCCTCCGACCTCATGCGGCTCCTCGTCGGTGTCCTGGCGATCGTCGTCCTGTTCTCCATCGCCGCGTTCGCCCACGGCACGACCACCGGTCTCGAAAACGACATCAACAAGGGCACGGACCAGGCACCCGACGTTCTGATCAAGCTCGCCGGCCTGGTCTCCAGCATCGCGGTGCTGCTGGTGCCCGTCGCCTTCGCCATCGAGCGGCTGATCAAACGCGACGGGCTGCGGATCGCGGACGGTGTCCTCGCCGCCGTCCTCGCGCACGGGGTGACGCTCGCCACCGACCTCTGGGTCGCCAAATCCGCCTCCGGCACCATTCAGGACGCCCTCACCCAGCCTCAGCCCGGCGCCGCGCTCACCGATCCCGTACACGGTTATCTCGCACCGGTGATCGCCTACATGACGGCGGTCGGGATGGCGAGACGGCCGCGCTGGCGGGTCGTGCTGTGGGTGGTGCTGCTGCTCGACGCCTTCGCCATGCTGGTGGGCGGCTACACGACCCCGTTCTCGATCGTCCTCACCGTGCTGATCGGCTGGACCGTCGCGTACGGCACGCTGTACACGGTCGGCTCGCCGAACGTCCGGCCGACCGGTCAGCATCTGATGGCCGGTCTGCGTCACGTCGGCTTCCGCCCGGTCACCGCGATGCGCGCCGAGGACACCCCCGACTCCGGCGACCCGAGCGACCGGGGCCGCCGCTATCTGGTCTCCCTGGAGGACGGTCCACCGCTGGATGTGACGGTCGTCGACCGGGAACAGCAGGCACAGGGCTTCTTCTACCGGGTGTGGCGCAGACTCACCCTGCGCGGCATCACCCAGCGCCGGTCCATCCAGTCGCTGCGCCAGGCCCTGGAGCAGGAGGCGCTCCTCGCGTACGCGGCGATCGCCGCCGGAGCCAACGCCCCCAAGCTGATCGCCACCTCGGAGCTCGGTCCCGACGCCGTGATGCTGGTGTACGAGCACATCGGCGGGCGCTCCCTCGATGCGCTGGAGGATGTGGAGATCACCGACGACCTGGTGCGCGGCGCCTGGCGGCAGGTGAAGGCGCTCCAGTCCCGGCGGATCGCGCACCGCAGGCTCACCGGCGACGCGATCCTGGTGGATCGTTCCGGAACGGTGTTCGTGACCGATCTGCGCGGCGGTGAGATCGCGGCCGGTGATCTGGTGCTGCGGATGGACATCGCGCAGCTGCTCACCACCACCGGTCTGCGGGTGGGGGCCGAGCGGGCCGTCGCGGCGGCGCTCGAGGTCCTCGGCCCCGATGCCGTGGCGGACTGCCTGCCGCTGCTCCAGCCGATCGCCCTCAGCCGCTCCACCCGGGCGGCGCTGCGCAGGCTGGCCCGTGAGCGGTCGCAGCGCGAGCGCGAGGCGGTGATCGCGGCGTCGGACGCGGCAAAGCTCGCCAAGGCCCAGGAGGCACAGGCGTCGGTCCCTGCCGACCGCAAGGCGCTCCGCAACGAGAAGCAGGCGGAGAAGCGCGCGGAGAAGCGGGCGATAGACGATGCCCTGGACGAGGCCCGGGAGGAGGATCTGCTGACCCAGATCCGCCGACAGGTGCTGCTGATCCGGCCGCAGGCGCCCGTGGAGCCGGTCCGGCTGGAGCGGATCAAGCCGCGCACGCTGCTCAGCTTCATCGCCGGTGCGATCGCCGCGTACTTCCTGATCTCGCAGGTCACGGAGGCCGACTTCGGCGCGGTCGTCGAGCAGGCGGAGTGGGGCTGGGTGGCGGCGGCGCTCGGGTTCTCGGCGCTCAGTTACATCGCGGCGGCGATGAGCCTGCTGGGGTTCGTGCCCGAGCGGGTGCCGTTCGGCAAGACCGTGCTGGCCCAGGTGGCCGGTTCGTTCGTGAAGATCGTCGCGCCGCCCGCGGTCGGCGGCGTGGCGCTGAACACACGGTTCCTGCAGCGTTCCGGGGTGCGCCCGGGGCTCGCCGTCGCGAGTGTCGGCGCCTCGCAGCTGTTCGGGCTCGGCTGCCACATCCTGCTGCTGGCCGCGTTCGGATACCTGACCGGGACCGAGAAGACTCCGTCGTCGCTCGCCCCGTCCAGGACGGTGATCGCCGGACTGCTGACGGTCGCGGTGCTGGTCCTGGTGGTGACCGCGATCCCGTTCCTGCGGAAGTTCGTGGTGACGCGCGTGCGGTCACTGTTCGCCGGGGTCGTACCGCGCATGCTCGATGTTGTGCAGCGCCCGCAGAAGCTGGTCACCGGTATCGGCGGCATGCTGCTGCTGACCGGCCTGTTCGTGATGTGCCTGGACGCGTCGATCCGGGCGTTCAGCGGTCCCGACGTGCCGCAGCTCAGCTACGCGAGCATCGCGGTGGTCTTCCTCGCCGGCAACGCACTGGGGTCGGCGGCGCCGACGCCGGGCGGTATGGGTGCGGTCGAGGGCGCGCTGACGCTGGGACTGATCGCGGTCGGTCTGCCGAAGGAGGTCGCGGCGCCCGCCGTGCTGCTGTTCCGGCTGATGACCCTGTGGCTGCCGGTGCTGCCCGGCTGGCTCTGCTTCAACCACCTCACCCGCAAGGGCGCCCTCTGACACGCCGCCGCCACCCTGGGGAAACCGCCCACCGGGGAGAACCCCCATGGCGCCTGCCCCGGGTCGACCCCGTACCCGGGTGCCCTGGGCCACCCACTTGGACCGGTGTCCCGCGCGCCGCCCCGCGCGCCGTCGCACGATGGGGCGATGAGGACCTCCCCTGCCCTGCGCGCCGCGGCTCTCGCGGCCACCGCCACCGTTCTGCTGCCCCTCACCGCCTGTTCGGACAACAGCGGCAACGAGGCCGCCGGTACGGACCGTACGAAGAACTCTCCGCACGCGGCGAACGCCGCCGACACATCCGGATCGGCCGACCTGGCCTCCCAGAAGTTGACGTGGAAGCCCTGCCAGGCCCCGTCCACGGCGCAGGGCGGCGGAACCGCCCCGACCCCCCTCCCCGGCGGCGCCGTCTGGGAGTGCTCCTTCATGAAGGTCCCGCTCGATTACGCGAAGCCGCACGGCGACACGATCGCGCTGGCGCTGATCCGCGCCAGGGCCGTCAACCAGAACAAGCGAATCGGCTCGCTCATCTTCAACTTCGGCGGCCCCGGCGCCTCCGGCGTCGCCACGCTGCCCGCCTTCGGCCCCACGTACGCCAACCTCCGAACCCGTTACGACCTGGTGAGCTTCGATCCGCGCGGGGTCGGCCGCAGCTACGGGGTGAAGTGCGAGAACGACCAACAGCTCGACGCGCGCTTCCAGAGCGACGCCACCCCGGACGACGCCGCCGAGGAGCAGGCCCTCCTCAACCAGCAGAAGAAGTTCGCCGCGGCCTGCGAGAAGAACTCCGGCTCCGAACTCCCCTACGTCGGCACCACCAACGCCGCCCGCGACATGGATCTGATGCGCCAGGTGCTCGGCGACGACAAGCTGCACTACTTCGGCATCTCGTACGGCACCGAACTGGGCGGCGTCTACGCACACTTGTTCCCGGAGAAGGTCGGCAGGGCGGTGCTCGACGGGGTCGTCGACCCGACCGAGGACTACAAGCAGTCCTCCCTCGGTCAGGCGAAGGGCTTCCAGCTGGCGCTGGACAACTTCACCCGGAACTGCGCGGATCGCGGCGCCGCCTGCAAGCTTCCCGGTACCACCGGGAAGGAGGTCGAGCAGGGGATCGCCGAACTTCTCGACCGGCTGGAGAAGCAGCCGGTCCCGGGGCTCGGCTCCCGGCAGCTGACGCAGTCCCAGGCCACCACCGGAATCGCGGCCTCGCTCTACTCCAAGGAGACATGGTCGCTGCTGGAACAGGGGATCGACGAGGCGGACGGCGGGAACGGCGCGCTGCTTCTGGCCCTCGCCGACTCGCTGAACGGCCGTTCGGGGAACGGCCGGTACGACAACTCGACGGCCGCCAACGCGGCCGTCAACTGCGCCGACTCGAAGCAGCGGTTCACCGTCGACGGGACGAGGGCGCTGATTCCGGAGTTCCAGAAGGCGTCGCCGGCCTTCGGCGACTATCTGGGCTGGGGTCTGATGCAGTGCACCGGCTGGCCGGTGGCGGGTGCGTGGAAGACCCCGGATGTCAGCGCTCCCGGCGCGGCCCCCATCCTGGTCATCGGCAACACGGGCGACCCGGCGACCCCGTACAAGGGTGCACAGGCGATGGCGGAAGAGCTGGGGCAGGGCGTCGGGGTGCAGATGACCTACGAGGGCCAGGGGCACGGCGCGTACAACAGCGGCAACGCCTGTGTGAAGAAGACGGTGGGCAGCTACCTGCTGGACGGCACGGTCCCGGCAGCCGGTACCGTCTGCCGCTGAAGCTGTCGGCGGCGGCGCCCGGGGCCCCTTCCGGATGACGCCGGGCTCACGGGGTCTGGCCTGCCGCCGCACGCCGTACGCACAGGCACCAAGGGGAGGGACGTACACGTGGTCCACCATGCACGCGCCGGAGCGCTGGCCGCTGCCGCACTGCTGTTCACGGGGGTACTCGCGGGCTGCGGCGGGGGTACGGACCCGGCGTCGGACGACAAGGCGAGCGCCGGCGCCGCACCCACGTCCACCGGATCGTCCAAGGCCTCGGACGGGAAGCCGGCTCTGCCCGCCCTGCCCGCGTCCCTCACCTCCCAGCGCCCGGACTGGAACCGGTGCAAGGCCCCCGAGGGCGGCACCGCACCCGGCGTCGACTGGCGGTGCACGACGGTCAAGGTGCCGTTGAACTACGCGAAGCCGGACGGCAGGACGATCGGGATTGCGCTGATCCGCAAGGAGGCCCAGGACAAGGGCCGCCGGCTCGGCTCGATGCTGTTCAACTTCGGCGGCCCCGGCGGTTCCGGCGTCTCGATACTGCCGCGCGCCGCCGGCTCGTACGGGAAGCTCAACGCCCGCTACGACCTGGTGAGTTTCGACCCGCGCGGGGTCGCGGCCAGCGCCGGGGTGAACTGCCGCACCGACCGGGAGCAGGATGACGCCAACCGGAAGGTCGACATGACTCCGGACACGGCGGCGGAGGAGGCGGCGTTCATGAAGGACGGCGCGGACTTCGGCGCCGGCTGCGAGCGCCGTTCGGGCAAGGTCCTGCCGTACGTCGGTACGACGAACGCCGCCCGGGACCTGGACGTGATCCGCCAGGTTCTCGGCGACAGGAAGATGACGTACTTCGGCATCTCGTACGGTACGGAACTCGGCGGGACGTACGCGCACCTCTTCCCGAAGAACGTGGGACGCACGGTCCTCGACGCGGTCGTCGACCCGACCGCCGACACGATCGGGCACGCCCGCAACCAGACGACCGGCTTCCAGCGGGCCCTGGAGAACTACTTCAAGGATCGCGGCCAGGACCCGAAGGCCGGCACACAGCGCATCGCCCGGATGCTGGAGCGGATCGACAGGAAGCCGCTGCCGACCGGTTCGGGCCGCGAGCTCAACGAGGCGATGGCGGTCACCGGCATCGTGCTGCCGCTCTACTCCAAGAGCAGCTGGCCCGTCCTGACGAACGCGCTGGACGAGGCGGAGAAGCAGGGCACCGGCAATCTGCTGCTGCAGCTGGCCGACCAGTACAACGGTCGTGACGAGAAGGGGCACTACGACACCAAGAACCACTCGCAGCGCGCCATTTCCTGCGCGGACAGCAGCCTCCGGCCGACGGTCGCGGAAACCAGGGCCCTGCTGCCCGAGTTCCCGAAACTGTCCCCGGTCTTCGGCCCGTTCCTGGCGTGGGACACGGCCGGCTGGTGTTCGAACTGGCCGGTGAAGGGTGAGCTGGATACCCCGGAGGCGAGCGCTCCGGGCGCCGGTCCGATCCTCGTCATCGGCACGACCGGCGACCCTGCGACACCCTACGAGGGGGCGCAGAGGATGGCGGACGAGCTGGGCAAGGGCGTCGGCATCATGCTCACCAACAAGGGCGAGGGCCACGGCTCGTACGGTGTGAGCGGCTGTGTGACGTCGACGGTGGACGCGTACTTCCTGGACGGGAAGGTCCCGGCGGACGGCAAGACCTGTTCGTGACGGAGAGAACGGAGAAGGGGCCGGCCGCATGACGCGGACCGGCCCCTTCGAAGCTTTTCGCCTCTAGTGCCGTGGCCGGCAGTGTTTGCCCCATGAGGAGCGTCGTCCGGTGCGTGTGATCGCAGGGCGGCCGGACGTCCCCCAGTGGGGTATCCCCTGCTCGAACGAAGGTGAGAGCTTGGGGAAGGAGCTACCAGGGCTTGTGGCCAACGCGGCGAGCGGGCGTGCCGGGCGGCGCGACGGGGCAAAGCTTGCCGGGAGGGGCACTAGTACACCGGCTTCTCGGGCTCGATCTGGTTGACCCAGCCGATCACGCCGCCACCGACGTGCACCGCGTCGGCGAAGCCCGCCGACTTGAGGACCGCGAGGACCTCGGCGCTGCGGACGCCGGTCTTGCAGTGCAGGACGATGCGCTTGTCCTGCGGGAGGTCCTGAAGGGCGTTGCCCATCAGGAACTCGTTCTTCGGGATCAGCTTCGCGCCGGGGATCGAGACGATCTCGAACTCGTTCGGCTCGCGGACGTCGATGATCTCGATCTTCTCGTCCGCGTCGATCCACTCCTTGAGCTGTTTCGGAGTGATCGTGGAGCCGAGCGCCGCCTCCTGGGCCTCCTCGGACACGACGCCGCAGAAGGCCTCGTAGTCGATGAGTTCTGTGACGGTCGCGTTCTCGCCGCAGACTGCGCAGTCGGGGTCCTTGCGGACCTTGACCTGGCGGTACTGCATCTCCAGGGCGTCGTAGATCATCAGTCGGCCGACCAGCGGGTCGCCGACACCGGCGAGCAGCTTGATGGCCTCGGTGACCTGGATGGAACCGATGGACGCGCAGAGCACGCCCAGCACGCCGCCCTCGGCGCAGGACGGGACCATGCCGGGGGGCGGCGGCTCCGGGTAGAGGCAGCGGTAGCAGGGACCGTGCTCGGACCAGAAGACGGACGCCTGGCCGTCGAAGCGGTAGATCGAACCCCACACGTACGGCTTGTTCAGCAGTACCGCAGCGTCGTTGACGAGATAGCGGGTGGCGAAGTTGTCCGTGCCGTCCACGATCAGGTCGTACTGGGAGAAGATCTCCATCACGTTCTCGGCCTCGAGCCGCTCTTCGTGAAGGATCACGTTCACATACGGGTTGATGCCGAGGACCGAGTCCTTGGCGGACTCCGCCTTGGAACGGCCGATGTCGGACTGGCTGTGGATGATCTGGCGCTGCAGGTTCGACTCGTCGACCTCGTCGAACTCCACGATGCCGAGCGTGCCGACACCGGCCGCGGCCAGGTACATCAGGGCCGGCGAGCCGAGACCGCCGGCGCCCACACAGAGCACCTTCGCGTTCTTCAGCCGCTTCTGCCCGTCCATCCCGACATCCGGGATGATCAGGTGGCGGGAGTACCTGCGGACCTCGTCGACGGTGAGCTCAGCAGCTGGCTCGACCAGGGGTGGCAGCGACACAGGAACCTCAACAATGCAGGTGGTCGGTTTCTACGTACTTCATCTACGTACGGTTGTTCTTGCCGTAACACTGCCACGCCCCCTCTCATTCCGAGATACCAGGTCCGATCCGCGAGACGATTTCGTCCCAGTACCCGGGCAGCGCCGCGAATGGATCGATTTGCCCCCTGCTGCCCCTCCGCACGGTACGGTCGGTGAAGAAGATCGTGCCCGCGCCCTGCCAGCGGGCGATGCGCATGGCCTCGTCGAGGTGGGTGCGCGGAACACTGTGCACGAAGTGCGCGAAGCGTCCCGGCGGGTAGGCGGCGGTCCACTCCGCCACCTGCGACCAGCGGTAGTCGGTCCACGCCCCGGAGAAGGTGACCAGCTGGTCGGCGGTCTCGGCGTAGCCGGGATACGGATGGGTCCCGTGCCCGAGCACCAGCAGCCCGTCCTCGAGGAGCGTGGCGAGCGTGCCGGTGAGGCGACGGACCGCCGGGAGGTCGGCGCGGTCGGCGGGACACCGGTCCAGGTAGAAGCCGTCGACGCGGTACCAGTCGAGGAAGGACTGCGCGTCGGTGATCAGCTCGTCGAACGGACGGTCGCCGTGGGCCAGATCGAGGTGGCCCAGCAGCCGCCCGCCGCCTGCCCGGACGGTGTCCTGCGCGGTCTCGCCGTGCAGGGCCCGTTCGCGGGCGTTGCGGAGCCGGCCCGCGGCTTCCAGACAGTGCGGGTCCGGCCGGGCGCCAGGACCGGTGTCGATGTTGAGGACCGCCCAGTGCAGGTGGGTGCCGGGGCGGGTCAGTTCGGCCCATTCGGCGGGGGCGAGCAGCGGATGTGCGTAGCCGGGGATGCCGAAGCCGAGCTGCTCGGCGCCGCCGGTCCTGCGTGCCGTTCCGGCGCTGGTCAGATGCGGCATGCCGCCTCCATCCAGATGTCGGCGAGGGACTCCTCCAGGTTGATCCGGGGCCGCCAGCCGAGCCGGTCGCGGGCGGTGCGGACGTCTGCCTGCTGCCAGGCGCCGCAGCCGTCGGGGTACGGGGACGGGGTCGCCGAGAGGTGTTCGATGACGGACTCGGAGGAGGTGCGGGGGGCGCCGATGGGCATCCGGGCGGGGGGCGTGTCCAGCTCGTGGAGCGCACCCGGGTAGCCCGCGACCTTGGCAAGCACGGCGGCGGCGTCGCGGAGCCGTACGGCTCGGCCGGTGCCGATGTTGACGACTCCCTGCGCGGCGGAGAGCGAGGCGGCATGCACGGCGCGGGCGACGTCCCGTACGTCGACGAAGTCGCGCTGCACCCCGAGGCCGCTGAGCTTCAGCTCGCCGTCGCCGGACTGCATGGCGCGGCGCATCGCCTCGGCGAGCCGGCCCAGCGGGGAGCCCGCCGGGGTGCCGGGGCCGACCGGCGAGAAGACCCGCAGTACGACCGCGTCGAGGCCGGAGCCGAGGACGAGTTCGGTGGCGGCGAGCTTGGAGACGCCGTACGGCCCACCCGGGCGCGGGATGGCGTCCTCCGCCGTCGAGGAGCCGGGCTGCGAGGGCCCGTACTCCGAGGAGCAGCCCACCTGGACGAGGCGGGCGCTGCAGCCGCTGCGCCGCATCGCCTCGCAGACGGTGGCGACGGCGACGGTGTTGTGCCGGGCCAGGTCGCGGGCGCCGCCGCGGGTGGCGCCCGCGCAGTTGACGACGACGCCGGGGTGGACGGCGTCCAGGAAGCGGGTGAGTGCTCCGGGGGAGCCGCCCGCGAGGTCGAACCGTACGTCGGCGTCGTCGCCGCGGCCGAGCACCGTGAGGTGCACGGCGGGGTCGGCGAGCAGCCGGTCGGCCACGAAGCGGCCGAGGAACCCGTTGGCTCCGAGCAGCAGAACCCTCATCGGGTGCCCCCTTCGTGCCGACGGCGGGCTGCCGGTGCGGGGGATTGGGGGGTCATGTCCGGTGTCTCCTTGGGGAGGTGGTGAGCGGTAAGTGCCTGCCGGCTCCGCGGGGGTCGTACAGGGAGTGGCTCTTCATCGCGGCTTACGCGGTGGTGTGGGCGGACGCCCTGGAGAGGGCGACGGTGGCGTGGATCAGCAGCCCGAGCGCGGCTGCGCCGCAGGCGATGGCGGGTACGGCTCCGGTGCCGCCCGCCTCGATGACCGCATCGACGGGGCGGGCGAGGACATGGAGGCCGGGCAGCCGCCCGGCCAGGATCAGCGCGGGGGCGGCCGCTTCGACGGCGCAGGCGGCGGCGAGTCCGGTGGTGGCGGGCTCCGGGAAGCCGTGGACGGTCAGCAGCCGGGCGAGCAGGAGGAGTACGCCGAGTTCGGCGGCCGCGACGAGGGTGCCGCCGCCTCCGTACCCGAGCTCGGCGAGGCGGAGCAGCCCCGAGAGCACGCAGAGGAAGAGGGCGACGGTCCCGAAGAGGAGGGGGCGCACCCCTGCGGCGAACTCCTCCAGTGCGCGGCTGCCGGTGAGTCTGCGGTGTGCGTGTACGGAGAAGAGGTGTGCGCACCAGGCGGCGGGGGCGACGGCGAGCGCGAGTCCCAGCAGGGGTGCGGGGGTGAGCGCCCAGGGGCCTTCCGGGCCGCCGCTGAGGACCTGGTCGAGCAGCGCCTGGCCGTACAGGACGTAGCCGAGGAGCCAGCACGCGTACAGAGTGGCTGCCGCCGAGGAGCGGCCCTCCGGGGCGCGCAGGGGGCCACTCCGCAGGCAGAGGCCGAGCCCGAGGAACGCGACGAGTGCCCCGACGAGGGACACAATGAGCCGCGCCCCACCGCCGAGTGCGCCTTCGGTGAGTTTCAGGACGACGGCGGTCGCGGTGCAGGCTGCACCGGGCAGCAGCGCGAGGAGCGACCAGACGGCGCGCGTCTCGATGTCGCGCACCGGCGCGGAAGGCACCGCGCGCGCCGGCTCCCCCGTCACGGCGGGCACCCGCGCGTAGAGCTCCTCGGCGAGCGAGAAGACATCGCGGTGCCGGTAACGGGCGGCGGTGCGGTCGGTGACCCCGTGGGCTTCGAGCCCGGCGGCGATCTCCAGCGGGTCGACGGCGCGTTCGCAGAGGTCGCGGTGGCGGTGCATGAGGGTCTTCACGGGATCGACGGGCCCGCGCCGGGAGGCGCTGAGCTTGCGTGCGGGGGTGGCACGGGTGCGCGCGATCTCGGGGGCCCGGGGGGTGGGGGCGGGTGCGTCGTCACTGCCGGGGTGTGTCCGGGTCGGCGTCTGCGTCCGCACCTCGGCAGGCGTGTCGGTCCGTGTCTCGGTCTCGGCCGCCGCCGGGGCGCAGGCGGCGGGCCCGGCAGGGGGCCCGGCCTGCTTGAGAGCTCCGGCCTCGGGCGGTGTGCCGGCCTCGGGCGGTGTGCCGGCCTCGGCCTCCGCGCGGACACCGTCCTCGGACGCGCCTCCGCTCTCCGCCACAACACCGGCGCCCTGCGCAGCGCCAGCCGCACCGGCACCAGCACCAGCACCAGCACCAGCACCAGCACCAGCACCAGCACCAGGCTGTGCGGGCTCTGCGGGGTCCGCACGCACATCGGCGGCTCCGACGCCGGTGAGCGCCCAGCCCGTGACGGCAGGGGACTCATCCGCGGTCGCGGGGCGGTCGGGTGCCGGACTCCCGGTCACGTCCGGCTCCCGCGCCGATTCCCGATCCGGCGCCGGGTCCCGCAGCGAATCCGCGTCCGGGTCCCGTTCCTGCGGGAAGTCCGGCCCCTCGGCCGCCCCCCTCGCCGGCGACTGCTCCATCAGCGCCACCGGTCGCAGCGGTCCCACCCCCGCGAGGCCCGGCATCGCCCCCGTCCCGGGCCGCTCCCAGGCCGGGGCGGAAATCTCCGTGACCCGGGGTTCGGAGACCCGGACTTCCGAGCGGGGGTTCCAGCTTCTGTCGGTCGTCGGGGTGCCGGGGACGTCGAGCGCCTCGGTCGGGCGGCCGCCCATGGGAAATCCTCCGTGATCCATGCCGAGTCCGCCGGACCGGCTCGTCCTTCTGTCCGTCTGCTGCTCACACATCGCGGTCCGCCGTCCCGCGCGCACCCGCGCACACGCCCTCGATGGCCCAGCTCGGGGTGTGCGCGGGAACCGTCCAGCTGCCCAGGACCTGGGCCTCGGGCGGAGTCGCGAACGGGCGCGGGGCGCCGTCCGCCTCCCTGCGCACCGGGGAGCGGGAGATCAGCTCCAGGTAAATGTCGCGAAATGCCGCGAGGTTCTGTTCGACGGTGAAGAGTTCGAGCGCGCGGGCGCGCGCCGCCGCGCCAAGACGTGCACGGCGCTCGGGGTCGCGCAGCAGCGTGATGCACGCGTCGGCGAGCGCCCGGGGGTTGCGCGGGGGCACCACAAGACCCGTACCGCCGATGACTTCGACGACCGCGCCGACATCCGTCGACACCGTGGCCCGTCCGCAGAACATCGCCTCGACCAGACTGATCGGGAAGCCCTCGACGACGCTGGAGAGGACGACGATCCCGCCCGCCGCGTACGCCTCGGCAAGGTCCGCGACCTCGGCGCCGCCGATGTCCTCGAAGGAGACCGGGTTGTCACCGACGGCATGTGCGTCGGCGGCCTCGTCCGGGAAGAGCTGGGCGGCGAGTGCCCTGCAGTGCGCGAGGTACGTGGCGCCTTCCGCGCCCGGCGCCGGCGCGCCGACGATCCGCAGCCGGGCGTCCGGTTCGGCCTTCCGTACTTCTGCGAAGGCGTGCAGCAGTGCGATCAGGTCCTTGGACGGCTCGATCCGGCCGACCCAGACCAGGGTGTCGGGACCGCCTTCGTCGTTGCTCTCCCCCAGGGCTGCGAAGCGGGCCGCCTCCATGCCGGGGTAGACCGTGCGCAGCTTGGCGCGGTCGGCGCCGCACCGTTCCTGCCAGCGGCGTGCGTGCGTATTGCCGGGGGTGATGAGGGCGGCCTGCCGGTACACCTCGGTGGCGAGCCGTCCGTGGAACGCGGCAAGCAGGGCGCGTACCGGTGCACCCAGGGGTGTGCCTGTCGCTGAGAGGTAGTGGGCCCGCAACTGCACGCCGTGCTCGGTGACCAGCAGCGGAACGCCGAAGAAGCGTTTGGCCAGCAGCCCGGGCAGGGCCGCTGCCCCGCCGGACGCCGCGTGGCAGAGGTCGACCGCACCGAGGCTCTCCTCGTCGTACCAGTCGAGGGAGAGCGGGCGCAGGACGCGGTCCAGTTCCGCGGCGAGGGCGAGGAGGTCGGGGACGGTCGCGGCCTGGACGGTCCGCCCGGTGCCCGGGGCGCGGCAGGCTGCTTCCAGTACGCGCACAGCGGTCTCGGAGCGGAGCGCCGCGGGAAGTCCGCCGTGTTCGCGGGCCAGTTCGGCGAGTCCGTACAGCCCGTCGGTGAACTGTGTGCCGGCGGCGCCGGCCGTGGATCCGCCACCGCCGGCCTCCGCGGTCGCTTCCACCGTGCAGATCGACGTGGCGAGCGCCGTGAAGTGCGACGTGAACCGGCGCCGTTCGCGCCGTCCGTACGACCGCCCGCCCCCTCCGGTCACCAGTCGGGCGAGCAGCCCCTTGGGGGCACGGCCGCCCAGGATGTCCTCGTCGGTCATCCACAGCGGCGCCGTCCGTACCCGGCTGACCTGGGGCGGAAGCTGTACCCAGCCCTGCGCCTCCTGCTCGGCGGAGCGGCTGAGCGCGTAGAGGTCGAACTCGTGCTGCGTCAGCCCGCGCACCAGACGGTCGCACCAGAGTCTGGACTCACCAGTCGCATACGGATAACCACCGTCGGTGAGGAGTCCGATCCGCACGAGCGCACCCCCGATCTTCCTTAGTGGGCGGCCGCCGTTGGTTTGGCGACTCGCAGCGGGACGACCGTAAGCGGATACGCCGGTGGCGCGACGGACGGTTGTCCGTCGCGCCACCGAAAGGGGTGAACCGTCGTAACTTTCCCGTCCCCGTAGCGTTCTGTCGCGCTATAAGGATGCTCGGTTACGCAGGGTCAGGCTGTGGCCAACTCCTTGCGGGCCGCCCGGCGCACCGTCGCGAGCGCCGGATCGAGCGCGGGTACGGCGGCGAGAAGCTGCTTGGTGTACGGATCCTGCGGTGCCCCGTAGACCTCGTCGACGCTGCCCTGTTCTACGATCCGGCCCTGCCGCATCACCGCGACCCGGTCGCTGACCTGCCGGACGACGGCGAGGTCATGCGCGATGAAGACCAGCCCGAGCCCCAGTTCCCGCTGGAGTTCGGCGAGGAGTGCGGTGACCTGCGCCTGGGTGGTGACATCGAGCGCGGAGACCGGTTCGTCGCAGACGATCACCTTGGGGTCGGCGGCGAGTGCGCGGGCGATACCGACGCGCTGGCGCTGCCCGCCGCTGAATTCGTGCGGGTAGCGGTCGTACCGGTCGGGGTCGAGCCCGACGCGTTCCAGCAGTTCCCGGACACGACTCCGGATCCTGGTGTCGTCGAGCACGCCCGCGGCGCGCAGCGGATCGGCGACGGATTCGCCGATCGAGCGGCGCGGGTTGAGCGAGGCGACGGGGTCCTGGAAGACCATCTGGAGCTCGCGCCGGTACGGCCGCAGTGCTTTGTCGGACAGGGAGCCGATCTCCGCACCCCCGTAGTGGAGCCGGCCCCCGGTCGGGTCGAGGAGGCGTACGAGCATCCGGCCGAGCGTCGTCTTGCCGCTGCCGCTCTCGCCGACGATGCCGAGTGTCTCGCCGCGGTGGACGGTGAGCGATACGCCGTCCACCGCGGTGACCCGGTTGCGGCCCTGCCCGAATTCGCGTCGCAGATCGACGGCTTCGAGCAGCGGCTCGCCCGCCTGCGCCACGCGAGGCACGGCACCTTCGGGCCTCGGCCCGCCCGCGTCCGCGACACGAGCCGCCGGCACCTGCACCGGTTCCGGGCGCTTCGTGTCCACCCGCGGTACGGCGGCCAGCAGTTCGCGTGTGTACGGCTGCCGCGGCGCGCCGAGCACCTCGGCGACCGGCCCGCGCTCCACCTCCCGGCCCGACTGCATGACCAGCACCTCGTCGACGCTCTCCGCGGCGACGCCCACATCGTGGGTGACCAGCAGCAGTCCCATGCCGGTCTCCCGGCGCAGGGTGTGCAGCAGGTCCAGGATCTGGGCCTGGACGGTGACGTCCAGCGCGGTCGTCGGCTCGTCGGCGATCAGCAGCTGCGGCTCGCAGGCGAGCGCCATCGCGATGAGGGCGCGCTGCCGCATCCCGCCGGAGAACTCGTGCGGCCGGGACCGGGAACGCCGTGCCGCGTCGGGGATGCCGACCTGGTCGAGGACCTCCACGGCCCGCGCCCGCGCCGCCCGCCGTGAGGCGCGCGTGTGGACCCGGTACACCTCGGCGATCTGGTCGCCGACCACGTAGTAGGGGTCCAGGGACGACAGCGGGTCCTGGAAGACCATCGCGGCCTTCGCCCCGCGCAGCGCCCGCAGTTCCGCGTCGTCCGCCGCCTGTACATCCACGCCCGCGACCCGGATCGAGCCGCCGACGGTGGCGCCTGTCCCCCGGTGCAGTCCGAGCAGGGCGTACGCCGACGCGCTCTTGCCGGAGCCGGACTCACCGACGACACCGAGCGCGGCGCCCGCCTCCAGCGTGAAGGAGAGTCCGTCCACGGCCCGGACGCCTGCCGCGCTGTCGAAGGAGATCGTCAGATCGGAGACCTCGACGAGGCTCATGACAGCACCACCCGACGGTCGGCCATCGCCTGCAGGATGTCCGCGACGGCATTGGCAAGGACGACGAAGAAGCCGGTGACGAGCACCAGGCCGACGACGACCGGAATGTCGACGTTCTTCACGGCGACGACGAGTTCACGTCCGACGCCGGGGATGTTGAACAGCGATTCGGTGAGGACGGCGCCGCCGAACATCGAGCCGATGTCCAGTGCGCCGAGCGCGATCACGGGGCCGAGTGCGCCGCGCAGCGCATGCCGCCCGACGAGTCCCCGCTCGCTCACCCCGTATGCGCGGAAGGTGCGCACATGGTCCTCCGCGAGGGTCTCCAGCATGGACGACCGGGTCATCCGGGCGTACGGAGCGGCGGAGACCAGCGCCAGCGAGACCCAGGGCAGCAGCAGGTTCCAGGCCCACTGCTCCGGGTTCTCGGTGAGCGGTACGTAGTCGGGGAACGGCAGCATTTGAAGCGCCGAGCAGAACACGATGATCAGCAGCAGACCGATGACGAAAACCGGCGTGGCCATGCCGGCCAGGGTCAGTCCGGTGAGGATCCGCTCGGTCGCACGGCCGCGCCGCCACACCGAGAGCAGTCCGGTGCCGACGCCGAGCAGGATCCACAGCACGAAGGCGCCGATGGCGAGCGAGGCGGTGGCCGGGAGCTTGGTGAGGATCATCTGGGTGACCTGCTGGTCGTCCTGGTAGGAGCGGCCGAGGCAGGGGGCCTGGCAGTGCAGGATCCCGGTGCCGGTCGAGTAGTCGCGGCCGACGAAGATCCCCTGGAGGAAGTGCGCGTACTGCAGGTACAGCGGGTCGCCGAGCCGGAGCTGGTCGCTGACCTGCGCCACCTGGGCGGGTGAGCAGCGCGGCCCGCAGGCGATCTGTGCGACGTTGCCCGGGGCGACGTAGAACGCGGCGTAGACGACGACGCTGAGGGCGAGGAGCACGAACAGCGCCCCGCCGAGACGCCGCAGCAGGAACCGGGTCATGCTCCGGCCTCCTTCTTGCGTCCGGTGCCGATCCGCAGCCGCGAGGCGACGCGCGGGTCGAGTGCGTTGCGTACGCCCTCGCCGAGGACGGTCAGCGCCAGCACGGTGATGAAGATGAGCAGGGCGGGGATCAGCAGATAGGTGGGCGCCGCCTGGTACCAGGTGTCGGCGTCGCTGAGCATCTGTCCCCAGGACGGCGTAGGCGGCTTGATGCCGACGCCGAGGAAGGACAGCGCCGCTTCGACGACGATGTTGCCGGGGAAGAGCAGCACGGCGTACGTGATGACGGGTGCCGCGAGCGCGGGCAGCAGTTCGCGCCGGGCGATCCGCAGGCCGCCCCAGCCGCTGAGCCGGGCGGCGGCCACGTGGTCGAGCGACTTCAGTGCGAGGGTCTGGGCGCGCACGATCTTGGAGATGCCGGACCAGCCGACCAGCCCGACGATCGCGGCGATCAGCACCGGGCGCGGGAAGCCGGCGGGGACGACGGCGAGCGCGCCGAGCGCGATCACCATGACGGGCAGGGCGACGACGATGTCGGTGACGCGGCTGAGCGCCTGGTCGACGAACCGGTTGCCGAGTCCGGCGGCGAGACCGACGACCACGCCGATGATCACCTGGAACAGGGTCGCGGCCAAGGCGACGCCGAGCGAGACCCGCGCCCCGTACACGACGCGGGCGAAGAGATCGCGGCCGGTGAGCGGTTCGACGCCGAGCCAGTGCTCGGCGCTGATGCCGCCGAACGATCCCAGCGGTACGCCGCCGGTGGCGGAGTCGACGAGGTTCGCGTGGTACGTGGTGGGGTCCTGACCCTCGATGCCCGCCAGCAGCGGCGCGGCGAGCGCGACCAGGACCAGCAGGGCGACGACGACGGCCGCCACGACGGCGGAGCGCCGCGCGCGCAGCCGCCGGCGGAACGAGGAGGCCCCGGAGACGGGGGCCGCCGCAGCGGCCCCCGTCTCCTTGACCAGCAGTGCTTCGGCCATGGCTACTTGACCGCGACCTGCGAGATGTCGAGCACGCCGGTCCAGTCGCTGATGACGACGTTCTTGACGGCCTCGCCGTACAGGCGCTTGTAGACCGGGTGGAACAGCGGCACGGTCACCGCCTGGTCACCGATCTTCTTGTCGAGTGCGCCCCAGCGCTTCGCGGCCGCGCTCAGGTCGGTCAGCTTGTTGATCTCGTCGACCTCCTTGTTGACGGAGGCGTCGTCGAGCTGGGAGGCGTTGAAGTTGTACCCGTTCTTGACGATCTGGCGTCCGTCGAAGATCGGTGCGAGGAACGGGCCGCCGGACGGCCAGTCGGCGCCCCAGCCGGTGAGGAAGAAGCCGGGCTCGCTCTTCACGTTGTAGATCTTGTCCGAGTAGGCGTTGCCCTCCAGGCCCTCCAGCTGGACCGTGATCCCGGCCTTCTTCAGCGCCTCCTGGACGGCGGTGGCGATCTCCGGGCTGGTGGCGAAGTTCTTCTCGTTGGAGTGCGTGAGGGTGATGGTCAGGCCCTTGGCGTAACCGGCCTCCTTCAGCAGCTCCTTGGCCTTGGTGGCGTTGCCCGACTTGCCGGCCGGGAAGGCGTCGTACGCGCTGTAGCCGAAGGACGCCTGGTCCGGAAGGAAGGTGGTGGCGGGCTCGGCGAGCGAGGAGCCGCCGGCCGCGTTGATGACCGAGGTGCGGTCGATGGCGTACGAGATCGCCTGGCGCACCTTCGGGTTGTCGAACGGCTTCACCTTCGGGTTGAAGGCGATGTAGTTCGTGTAGCCGAAGTGGCCGGTGCCGACACGGGCGGCGAGCTTCTTGTCGCCGGTGACCTTGGCGAGCTCGGCCGGCCCGAGGTTGGTGTCGGTGGTGACGGCGGCGGCGTCCGCGCCCCGGGAGGCGGAGAGCCGCTGGTTGATGACGGCGGAGTCGAGTCCGGAGCGTACGTCGATCCGGTCCGGGTACGCCTTGCGCTCCTCGTCGGTGGCGGCCGACCAGAACGTGTTGCGCTCCAGGACGAGGCGCTCGCCGTCGCCCTCGTTCTCGACGACCTTGTACGGACCCGAGGAGATCGGGTGGTTCTCGTACTTCGCGCCGTTGTCCTTGGCCTTCGGCACCGGGGTCGTCTGGGTCTGCGTCGCCAGGTAGGGGAACTCGCCCTCCGGCTTGTTGAGGTGGAAGACGATCGTCTTCGCGTCGGGCGTCTCGATCGAGGCGAGGCCCTTCTTGTCCTTGTACGGGCCCTGGTAGTCGGCGCCGCCGATCAGCCAGTCGCGCAGGTAGGGCGCACCGCCGGAGAGTTCGGCAGCGAAGGAGCGCTCGATGCCGTACTTGATGTCGGCGCTCGTGATCGCGGTGCCGTCCTCGTACTTCAGGCCGCCCTTGAGCGTGTACGTCCAGACGGTGGCGTTCTTGCTGGGCGTGCCCAGGTCGGTCGCCAGGTCGGGCACGACCTTCGCGCCGGCCGCGCCGTCTTCCCGGTTGCGGGTGGTCAGCGTACGGAAGACCAGGGACGGGACGTTTCCGCCGCCGGAGGTGTAGAGCCGCGCGGGGTCGAAGTCCTCCTGCGGGTTGCTGTTGAGGACGGTGAGCGTGCCGCCCTTGGCGGGCTTGCCCGCAGCGCCGGAGTTGCCGTCGCTGCCCTTGCTGTCCTGGGGCCCGCACGCGGCGGCGCCCGAACCCACGACGAGAACCACGACGGCCGCTGCCACGCGGCGCGATATGACGGACGGTTGACGCATCGGAAGATGACCTCTCGGAGTACTGCTGACGGAAGAAGGCTGAACGAGGATCCGTGCAGGCAGCAGCGAGGGTGCGGGGTGAGACAAACGGTCAAGGATCAGGATGAACCGGACCAGGACCCCAAAACTGCCGCGCCTGCGGACGGAGTGCGCCCGGTGCGGCAGTCGGGAAGAGCCGTTCCCTGCGAGACAGGGCTCGGGGAAAGGGAGTCGACGCGCGCTCAGGCAGGCGTCAGCAACAGTGAATGTCGGCGACGCTGTGCCCGGTCACACCGATGAGCGCCAGCTCTATGGCGGCGCGTTCGAAGGTGACGGGGTTGCGTGACATGCCGAGAAATATGCGCGACGGCACCCTTGATGTCAACGCAGAATGAGACAGCTGTCCCACATGCTGGACACCCTTACCAAGGGCCGGACGCTCGGCCCGATCGCGGGCATCGGCCGGGAGGCAGCCGGCGGGGGCCGACGGGCGGTCCGGCCGGACTCAACTGCTCGGATACACCCAGGCGTTGGGCCGGCACTTGATTCCGTCGATATCGAGGGACTTGGTCTGCTGCTGCATCACGGGAGCCAGGGCGCCCGGCGTGCGGCAGCTCACATGATTGCGACCCAGCCGGTGGCCGACCTCGTGGTTGATCAGCATCTGACGGTAGGAGAAGAGCTTCTTCGGGCCGAACGTCGACGATCCCTGCGCCCAGCGATAGGCGTTGATCATCACGCGCTCGGTCGCCGCCGAATCGCACGAGACATTGTCTTCGGTCGTATCGAGACCCGACTTCCCGCACCAGTCACCGGTGGTTCCCGGGCTGGCCAGAGTGATCACGAAATCCGGATCGCCCGAGGAGATCCGCTCGAAAGTCATAGCGCCGTCGTGTGCCCAACTACGGTCGTCGTTAAGGGTTCTCTGGACCGCCTCGGCAAAAAGTCCGGCGTCGAGACCGAGACCTTTCTCGACATCGATCCGATAGCGATACTTATGCCCCTGGCCCGGAGCCTTCGCCGTTCCCGGGACCGTCTCGAAGCGTCCGGAACCCTTGAGTTCCGGAGCGAGCGGATAGGCCATGGCCATCTTCTGTCCGTACGAAAGAGGCGCGACCGCCACCGCTTTCGGCGCCTGCCGGTCGTCCGAGCGGGAGGAGCTGTCCTCGCCACTGTCCCGGTCGACGCCCGCCCCGGGTGCGGCCATGCCGACCCGCCCGCTGCCGTCATGCGCGACCTGACCGGCCACGACCACCGCCAGCACGGTGGTCACGGCGGCGGCCGCGACACCGGTGAGGGTGCGCCCCTTGCTGCTCTTGGTGACCGGCGGGGCATCGGCGTCGCCGGGAGGCGGCTGCTCGTCCCCGTCGCCGACCGAGGTGAACGGGTCGACCGGCGGGGCCGGTGGGGCGGACGGAGAACGAGGGGCGGGTGGCGCGGGCGGTGCGTCGAAGGCGTCGACGAACTCCCGTCGCGGACCCGGTATCAGCGACCGCGTACCGGCCGCAGGCTGCCGGTCCGGCCGGGCCATGGGCCGAGGCATCTGCGGCGTCCCGGGCCGCAGACCCGGGCCGCCCGCCCGCCCCGGAGCCTGCCGGTCGCCGAACACCGGCTGCGGTCCGGTCCCCCAGCCACCGCCCGGCTCGCGCTGCTCGGGATGGCCGCCACGCACCTGCGGGACCCCCTGGAACGGAGTGTGCCCGTCCGTGCCGGGCGGTGCTCCGGCCACCCTCCTGCGCCGTCCGCTGCCGGGCTCCGCCCGGATCGCCTCACGAGCGCCACCCCGGTCCGCCGCGGCGGCATCGATATCTCGCTCGCTGACTTGGGGCCCTTTTCGGCTGTGTCGTCCCACGCCCCGGATCAGCTCCCGCCGCATTCGTCGAGCAGTTCCCGGAACGCCTGGGCGACCGCTTCCGGGTACTCCATCATCGCCACGTGCCCGGCATCGGGCAGTGTCAGCAGCCGCGAATCGCGGAAGGCCGCGGACGCTCTGCGTGCCATCCGGTACGAGACAAGCTGGTCCCGTCCGCCGTACACGAGCTGGGTCGGCGCGAGCACACGCTCGGCCTGGCGCCACAGTCCGTGCTGCCCGCCCAACGTGTACGCATCGACGATGCCACGCGCCGAGCGCGCCATCGCATCCCAGAAGTACGGCAGTTCCAGCCGTCGCTCCATTTCGGCCACCGCTTCGCGGAAGCCGGCTTCGGAGACGCGCGCCGGATCGCCGTAACAGAGTGCCATGACTCCGCGCGTCCGTTGTTCCGCCGTCATGTCCTTGGTCATCCTGGAGAACAGGGATGCGACCCCCGGAACGGCGAGCAGTCCGGTCGGTACGGCGGGCCACTGCACCCGGATCTCGGGCAGCGCCGGCGAGATGAGGGTGAGCGTCCGCACCAGGTCGGGGCGGACGGCCGCGACCCGGGTGGCCACCGCGCCGCCGAGCGAATTGCCAAAAAGATGGACGGGGCCGCGCTCCCCCGCGTCCAGGAGCCGGATCACCGCGCGGGCGTGCCCGGTGACCGAATAGTTGCCGTCGTCCGGCGGCGGGGAGTCCCCGAAGCCGGGCAGGTCGACCGCCTCGCCGTCCACCACGTCCTGGAGCAGCGGCATCAGCGCCGACCAGTTCTGCGAGGAGCCGCCGAGCCCGTGCACGTAGAGCGCGGGCGGCAGCCCGGTCCGCTCCGGCGGCCGGGTGCGGACGTTCAGCGCCAGGCCGGGGAGCGCGACGGAGCGCAGCTCCTCCCCCTCGGCGACCCGGACGGTGCCCACCGTGGGGGCCGCCGCTGCAGCGGCGGCTCGGACTCCCGGCAGCTCGGTCGAAGACATGCGGCAATGTTACGAGACGATCACGCCGTGGTTCATGTGTTCGCCGTCACAGATCGCATAGCGCCGTGCCGGGGTAGCTCCTACGCTCGAAGCTAAGGAAGGGAGTCACCATGACGGTCGACCCCAGCGACCCGGAGACCTTCGAGAGAATTCAGCCGGACGAGCCGGACCCGGAGGCACCCGAGGCTGACGCGGCCGAGCAACAGGCCGATCTCCAGCCGAAGAGCGACGATCCGCTCACGGACATCGACCGGGACACCGCAAATGAGGCGGATGCGGCGGAGCAGGCGCGCGTCGTCGCGGAGGACGAGGACGATTACCGCTGATACGCCCCGCTTTGCCGTGCAGGTCGACGAATCTGTGGCTACCGCAGCCGTCCGGTCCGTGAAATTCTGCGTCCGCGCCGCGCGCACCCGGGTTACTCAAAAGTACGATGGCTGTACGGCGCAGCGTGCAGAAAAAAAGCTGTGTTCGATCACAATTTTGGGAGGCGGCGTGACAGCCATCGAGCAGACAGAGGCGGCGCGCCCGCGGGGCACTCGCCTGCCTCGCCGCGCCCGACGCAACCAGCTGCTGGGCGCCGCGCAGGAGGTCTTCGTCGCGCAGGGTTACCACTCCGCCGCGATGGACGACATCGCCGAGCGGGCCGGCGTCAGCAAGCCGGTGCTCTACCAGCACTTCCCGGGCAAGCTGGAGCTCTATCTGGCTCTGCTCGACCAGCACTGCGAATCGCTGCTGCAGGCGGTCCGTACCGCGCTGGCGTCGACGACGGACAACAAGCTCCGTGTCGCCGCGACGATGGACGCCTATTTCGCGTACGTCGAGGACGAGGGCGGCGCCTTCCGGCTGGTCTTCGAGTCGGACCTGACGAACGAGCCGGCGGTACGGGAACGGGTCGACCGGGTCTCGCTGCAGTGCGCGGAGGCGATCTCCGACGTCATCGCGGGGGACACGGGGCTCTCCAAGGACGAGTCGATGCTGCTCGCGGTCGGTCTGGGCGGCGTGTCCCAGGTCGTCGCCCGGTACTGGCTGTCCAGCCAGTCGGCGATCCCGCGCGACACGGCGGTACAGCTCCTCACCTCGCTGGCCTGGCGTGGCATCGCCGGGTTCCCTCTGCACGGCATCGATCAGCACTGACGTCCGGTCGGTGCTCCTCCGTATCCGCGGTACGTGTTCGCTGCGGGCGTTGCCTGCCGACCTCTGACAGCTCCGCTCACCGGGCTAATGTGTGGTGCGTACGGCGCGGCTCACGCGCAAGAGGACTGACCGTCGGAGGGACATAGCCGTGGAGGTCAAGATCGGCGTGCAGCACGCACCCCGGGAGATCGTTCTGGAGAGCGGGCTTTCCGCCGAGGAGGTCGAGAGCGCGGTCGCCGAGGCTCTCACCGGCAAGACGCAGCTGCTCAGCCTCACGGACGACAAGGGCCGCAAGGTCCTGGTGCCGGCCGACCGGGTCGCCTATGTGGAGATCGGCGAGCCGAGCACGCGGCGGGTGGGGTTCGGCGCGCTGTAGGGACAGAGGCGCAGCAGTTCGAAGCGGCCCGGAGGGGTATATCCCCTCCGGGCCGCTTCTGCGTTCTGCCGCTGCTCAGTGCCGGTTTCCGCTGTGCGGCACCTGTGCGGAACCTGTCCCAGGAGGGTTGCGTTCCGCAGCCCACGGGTAGTACGGCCTACGACCGATTTGCCCTCCCCCATCGCTCTGGAAGCATGGGAGATACCCCTCCGCAACCCGCGAGGTGATCGTCTGTGATCTGGGAATCCCTCGGCTCCGTCGTGCTCGGACTCGCCCTCTCCTGGGCGGCGCTCCGCTCGCTGCCCGGCCGGCTCCCGTCCCGCCGTGCCGTCTACGCCACCGGTGCTCTGGGTGCCCTGTTCGGCGCGTATCTGATGCACTCGGTGCTGGGACCAGGGCACGTCCTGCCCACCCTGATCGGCGCGGTGCTGATCGGCGCGGTGACGCTCTCGCTGCTGATCCGCCCGCGCAGCCGCCGCCTGAGTCGATCAGCGGCGGCCTGAGGGGGCCGTCGGCGGTCTGTCAGGCAGCCAGTCCGAGCGCGGCCATCCGCTTGGTGTGCGCCTCGGTGATCCGCGAGAACATCCGGCCGACCTCGGCCAGGTCGAACCCGTCCGCCACGCCGCCCACCAGCATCGTCGACAGCGCGTCGCGGTCGGCAACCACCCGCTGGGCCTGGGAGAGCGCCTCACCCATAAGCCGCCGGGCCCACAGCGCGAGCCGGCCGCCGACCCGCGGGTCGGCCTCGATCGCGGCACGCACCTTCTCGACGGCGAAGTTGCCGTGGCCCGTGTCGTCCAGCACGGCGAGGACGAGCGAGCGGGTGTCCGAGTCGAGGCGGGCGGCGACCTCACGGTAGAAGTCACTGGCGATCGAGTCGCCGACGTACGCCTTGACCAGACCCTCCAGCCAGTCCGACGGGGCGGTCTGGCGGTGGAAGTCGTCGAGCGCCTTGGCGAACGGCTCCATGGCCCCGGTCGGCTCGGCCTCGATCGCGGTCAGCCGGTCCGTCAACCGCTCGAAGTGATGGAATTCGGCGGACGCCATCTTTGCCAGCTCCGCCTTGTCGGCCAGCGTCGGCGCGAGTTTTGCGTCCTCGGCGAGCCGCTCGAAGGCCGCCAGCTCCCCGTACGCGAGTGCTCCCAGCAGATCCACGACCGCGGCACGGTACTGCGGCTCAGCGGATGCGGTGGCCCAGTCCTGGGCGGCGATTCCGGTGGGTGCGGGGGCTTCAGTGGCGTTGTCAGGCGTCTCCATGAACGGCAGAATAGCCCGCCCGTCGAAGGATGGAAGGGCCTGGTCAGCCGGTGACATCACACCGTTCCGACGAATTCGCCCAACACACATGCGCGAATCCGGGGTACAGTGGTATTGCGGCTACTGAGTATTTTGGATGTACTCGTGGCGCGAAATTGAATGAGGATGCCCGGTCGGTGGCCCGATCGGCTCCGACCCGACAGCCCTCCACGCGGGGCGTACGCCACGTACGACCGCAGATGAGGGGCCCCCTCAGCGGCACGAGCGCTCGAGCGACGGCAGTGGTCCCGCGCCACCCGGCCCATCCACGGCCGGATGACCAACCCCGGCACGGTACGACCCCCAGCGTTCGCCTCGGACCGCGTCTCACAGAAGAGGCAGCACCCTGACTACGTTCCGAGACCTCGGGATTCTTCCCGAGACGGCCGAGGCCCTTGAGGCCGTCGGCATTGTGTCCCCCTTTCCCATCCAGGAGATGACGCTCCCCGTCGCACTCTCCGGCTCCGACGTGATCGGACAGGCCAAGACCGGTACCGGCAAGACGCTCGGTTTCGGTCTTCCGCTGCTGGAGCGCGTCACCGTCCCCGCGGACGTCGAGGCGGGCCGGGCCAAGCCCGAGCAGCTGACCGAGGCGCCGCAGGCGCTGGTCGTCGTCCCCACGCGTGAGCTCTGCCAGCAGGTCACCAATGACCTGCTGACCGCCGGCAAGGTACGTAACGTCCGCGTTCTCGCGATCTACGGCGGCCGTGCGTACGAGCCGCAGGTCGAGGCCCTGAAGAAGGGCGTCGACGTGATCGTCGGCACCCCGGGCCGCCTGCTCGACCTGGCCGGCCAGCGCAAGCTCGACCTGTCGCACGTGCGTGCCCTCGTCCTCGACGAGGCCGACGAGATGCTCGACCTGGGCTTCCTGCCCGACGTCGAGCGAATCATCACCATGCTGCCGCCGACCCGCCAGACGATGCTGTTCTCGGCGACCATGCCGGGTGCGGTCATCGGCCTCGCGCGGCGCTACATGTCGCAGCCGACGCACATCCGCGCCACCTCGCCCGACGACGAGGGCGCGACCGTCGCCAACATCTCGCAGCACGTCTTCCGTGCCCACTCCATGGACAAGCCGGAGATGGTCTCGCGGATACTGCAGGCCAACGGACGTGGGCTGGTGATGATCTTCTGCCGCACCAAGCGGACGGCCGCCGACATCGCCGAGCAGCTGGAGAAGCGCGGTTTCGCGTCCGGCGCGGTCCATGGCGACCTCGGCCAGGGCGCCCGTGAGCAGGCGCTGCGCGCCTTCCGCAACGGCAAGGTGGACGTGCTCGTCTGCACCGATGTCGCGGCCCGCGGTATCGACGTCGAGGGCGTCACGCACGTCATCAACTACCAGTCGCCGGAGGACGAGAAGACCTACCTCCACCGCATCGGCCGGACCGGCCGTGCGGGCGCCAAGGGCATCGCGATCACGCTGGTCGACTGGGACGACATCCCGCGCTGGCAGCTGATCAACAAGGCGCTGGACCTGAAGTTCCCCGACCCGGTCGAGACGTACTCCACGTCGCCGCACCTCTTCGAGGAGCTCGACATCCCGGCCGGCACCAAGGGTGTCCTGCCGCGCACCGAGCGGACCCGTGCGGGTCTGCGGGCCGAGGAGATCGAGGACCTGGGCGAGACGGGCGGCCGCGGCCGCAAGTCGTCCGCGCCGTCGGCTCCTGCCGCACGGGAGGAGCGGGCGCCGCGTACGCCGCGTCAGCGTCGTCGCACGCGGGGCGGATCCGAGTTCGCGGACGGCGCCGCTGCCGCGGTGCCGGCGCCGGCCACGGAGCCCGTGCAGGCTGCGGTGGCCGCGTCTGCCGCTGACGCCCCGGTGGAGCCGCGTACGCCGCGCCGCCGTCGCCGTACGCGGGTCGCGGTCCCGGATGTCGCGGCCGAGGCCGCGGTGGCCCTGGCAGAGGCTCCGGCCGTCGTCGGGTCGTCGGCCGTCGTCGAGGCGGAGGCCGAGGCCAAGCCGCGTCGCCGTCGGGCCCGCACCGTCACCAAGCCTGCGGACGAGGTCGACTTCCAGATCGCGCCCATGACCGAGCCGGTGGTGGAGGCGAAGACGGTGACGAAGCCGCGGCGCCGCGCCCGGATCGTCGCCAAGCCGGCCGAGGACGAGGTCGACTTCCAGATCGCGCCGATCGCCGAGCCCGAGCCGGACAGGCCGCGTCGACGGACGCGGGCCGTCGCGAAGCCGAAGGCGGAGACCGTGGTGGAGGTTCCGGTCGCGGAGGGCGAGGCCAAGCCGCGGAGGCGGCGGGCGCCGCGCACTGCGGCCAGGACCGAGGGCTGAGCACACGCCGATGGTCGTTCGGGGCTCCGCCCCGGACCCCGCTCCTCGACTGCCGGAGGGGCTTGATCGTGCGGGACGGGCTTGAGGACATCCTCAGGCCCGTCCGGCGTTTGAGGACGCAGTCGGCCCGTCCGGTGGGTGAGCACATCCGGCCTGCCCCGCGGTAGGGAGTGGGCTCCCGACGCCCTGCGACTCCGCTTGCGGCGTCGTCGTCAGTCACCGACGCTCCGCGTCGACTCCGTCCTCCGCCTTGCCATCGAAGCCGCACGACGCCACTCGCTGATCCACTCCCTACCGCGAGGGAGGCCGATAGCCTCGTGTCATGAGTCGGCCGCCCACCTTCACCCCGCCCCCCTGCACCCGCGCCCACGCGCTGCCCACCGCGCGCGGGGCCTTCGCCGTGCTGGATGCCTCGCCGCCCGCCCATCCGCGCGGCACCGCCCTTCTGCTGCCCGGATACACGGGCAGCAAGGAGGACTTCATCGCGCTCCTCGAACCGCTCTCCGCCGCCGGCTACCGCATCGTCGCCGCCGACGGGCGCGGGCAGTACGAGACTGATGGAACGGACCATCAGGAAGCCTACGTACAAAGCGAGTTGGCTCGCGACGTGCTCGCGCAGGCCGATGCGCTCGGCGGCTCCGTACATCTTCTCGGGCACTCGCTCGGCGGGCAGATCGCCCGCGCCGCCGTGCTGCTCGACGCCTCACCGTTCCGTTCGCTGACGCTGATGTCCTCCGGCCCCGCCCAGGTGGTCGAGGCCCAGCAGCTCAAGGTGAAGATGCTCAGCGACGCGCTCGCGACGCTGAGCATGGCCGAGGTGTGGGACGCGATGCGCGCCCTCGACCCGCCCGAGGACGCGGCGGCAGCGGACGGCGAGGGGCTGCGCCGGCGTTGGCTGCGCCACCGCCCCGCCCAGCTGATCGCCACCGGGCAGCAGCTGGCGACCGAGCCGGACCGGGTGGCCGAACTCGCCGCCGTACCGCTGCCCGTCCATGTGCTCTCCGGCGAGCGCGACGACACCTGGCCGGTGCCGTTGCTCGACGAGATGGCGCAGCGGCTCGGCGCGCACCGCAGCCGGATCGCAGGCGCCGAGCACTCCCCCAACACGGACCGCCCGGAGCAGACCGCTGCCGCGCTGGCCGCCTTCTGGGACGGCGTGTAGCTCAGACCGGCCGGCAATGGGGGGCGGCGTCACGGGGCCGGGGCACGCACCTCGCGGCGTTGTCGTCAATCACCATGGCTCCACCATGGCTCCACCATGGCTCAATCCTCCGCCTTGCGATGCACGCACCCCAGCCCCGCTCCTTCACCCACCCCCCAATAGCCGGCCGGTCTCAGTACTGCGCCTGCAGGTGCTGCCAGAAGCCGTCGCGCAGCGCCCGGCGCAGATGGGCGTGGCCGCGCAGCGAGTGCTGGAGCAGCCGTTCGGCCTCGACCAGCAGGTCCTGGTCCACGGAGCCCGGCAGGTAGGGGTGTCCGGGCAGCAGGTCGGCGAGGGCGTCGCGGCCGCGGGCGGAGAGCCAGGCGGCGGCGATCTGCGCGCCGACGAAGCGGACGTCCTCGCGGGAGGGGGCCGGAGTGTCGTCCTCGTACGTGGTGACGGGGCGTCTGGTGACGTACGGGCGGCAGAAGTCCAGGTCGAAGGTGCGCTGGCTGTCGACCTCCCAGAGCAGCGGTTCGGCCTGGTTGCGCCCCTCGCCCGCCTCGATGCCCCAGAGGTGGACCCGGGCCCCGTAGCCCTGCGCCGCCTCGACCGCGGACACCAGGTCCTCGTCACCGCCGACGAGCGCCGCGTCGCTGATCGCGCGGTGCCGGGCGAGGGATTCGAGGTCGGTGCGGATGAGTGAGTCGACGCCCTTCTGCTGGTTGTTGGCGTTGAGGTTGCCGAGTCTGACCTTGACGTCCGGAAGTTCGGCGATGGACTGCTGCTCGACCGTGTGGATCCGGCGCCTGGCCCCGTCGTACCAGTACACGCGCAGAAGTCTGCTGTCCGCGAAGATGGTGCGGGCCTTGTCGATGAAGGCCTCGATCAGCCCTTCCGCGTCGAGATCGAAGGAGCGCCGGTCCTCCGTGCCGGTGACGAGCAGCCCGGCCGCGGCGTACACATAGCCCGCGTCCACGAAGATCGCGTGGGTCGAGGGGGTTTTGGACACCTCGGCGAGCATGCGCTGGAGCAGCTCGTTGGTGCGGTCCAGGCGTTCGCCGATCTCCGCCTCGTTCATGCGGACCTCATTGCCCGCGCACGGCCGATTTCCCGCTGATACTTAGACATCCAAAAAATTTCCTTAGCGTAGGGAATGTTTGCCGGTGGCAAGCCGTTGTACACCTTGTGGAGCGCGGGACGCCGATGTCCGACGCTCCACATCCTTGCGGACGGATCACCCGTCCTCCCAGTAGTTCTCCAGCAGGAGGATCAGACGAAGGGAAGCCATATGCGCTTCGAGATCATGCGACTCGACGATGTCGACGGTACCGCCGTGGACAGCACCGTCGTGGACGCCGCCTCCGTCAACCGGATCGTGCAGCAGGCCGCCTCGATAGGCCAGCGCATCTATATCCGCCCGGCCGAGAACTCGGCTTCGTAACGCCTCACCGACGTACAAAGACGAAGCGCCCCCGCACGGACGGTCCGTGGCGGGGGCGCTGTGGTGTCCGGGGCCGCGTCAGGAGTTCTGGATGACCTGAGTGACCCCGTTGATGATCTGCTGAACGGCGATGGCCGAGAGCATCATTCCCGCGAGCCTCGTCACCAGGACGACGCCGCCGTCCTTGATCACGCGGATGATCAGCAGCGAGTAGCGCATGGTCAGCCAGAGCACGAGGTGCATGGCGACGATCGCCGTCCAGACCGAGAGCTGACTCCCGAAGCTGTCGGCGTGCTGCACCGCAAGGATCACCGAGACGATCGCGCCGGGGCCGGCGAGCAGCGGCATGCCCAGCGGTACGAGCGCGACGTTGACGTCCTTCGTCTGCGTCGGTTCGTCGGTCTTGCCGGTCAGCAGATCGAGTGCGATCAGCAGCAGGAGCAGCCCGCCCGCGATCATCAGGGCGGGGACGGAGACATGCAGATAGTCGAGGATCTGCTGACCGAGCACACCGAAGACGGCAATCACGCCGAAGGCGACGGCAACCGCCTGGAGCGCCATCCTGCGCTGCATCTTGGCGGGCCGGCCGGCGGTGAGGGCGAGGAAGATCGGGGTGATTCCGGGTGGATCCATAATCACAAAAAGCGTGAGAAATAGGGATCCGAAGACAGCAACGTCGAACACAGTGAGGCCTTGCGAGAAGAGAGCGGGTCGAGACGGGACGTTCACAGCCCGCAGCCGTGAGCGGCCGGGCGTGCGAGAAGAGGTGAGGAGGGACGAGATGCGCGGACAGGCGCTTACGCGTTGCGGGGCCCGCCGGCGCCCGGCACCGGGAAGGCTCCCGTGGCACGCCGGGTGATCTCGCCGTAGATCTCCGGGTCGGTGGTGTACTCGCCGAGCTGTACGGTCTTCCGGCTGCCGTGGTAGTCGCTGGAGCCGGTGGCCAACAGCCCCAGTTCCTTGGCGAGCCCGCGCAGCCGGGCCCTGGTCGGCTCGTCGTGGTCCATGTGGTCGACCTCGATGCCGTCGAGGCCCGCGGCGGCGAGCCGCGCGATGGCCGCCTCGGGCACCACTTCGCCGCGCTTGACGGCGAGCGGGTGGGCGAAGACGGTGACGCCACCGGCGGCCCTGACCAGCCGGATCGCGTCGAACGGGTCGAGCTCGTGCTTCCGTGCGTACGCGCGTCCGCCGTCCGCGAGCCACTCGGGCGTGAAGGCGTCGGAGACCGTCTCGACGACGCCGAGCTCGACGAGCGCGGTGGCGATGTGCGGCCTGCCGACCGAGCCGTCCCCCGCGATCCGTGCGACCTGCTGCCACTCGACCGGGACGCCGAGCTCCTGGAGCTTGCGGACCATGGTCTGCGCGCGCGGCACCCGGTCGTCCCGTACCAGCTCGCGTTCGCGTGCCAGTTCCGGCTCGTCGGGGTCGAAGAGGTACGCGAGCATGTGCAGCCCCACACCGTCGACCCGGCAGGAGAGCTCGGCGCCGGTGACGAGGGTGAGGCCCTCGGGGAGCGCGGCGATCGCCTCGGCGTGGCCGCGGGCGGTGTCGTGGTCGGTGAGGGCGACGACATCGAGGCCCGCGGCGGCGGCGTTCCGCACCAGCTCCGCGGGGCTGTCCGTGCCGTCCGAGGCGGTGGAGTGGGTGTGCAGGTCGATGCGCACGACGCGTACTCCAGTGCTCGCAGCCGGACAGGGGGACCGCCCAAGGATAACCGGCATTCGAACAGCGCCCGGCCGGTCACGACAGCGCCCGGGCGCGCGTCCGGCGATCAGGGCCGGTCGAGCAGCCGTGGTGTGAGCGCCCCGCACGGCACGAGTTCTGCCTCCGCCCCGGCCTCGCGCAGATCGGTCAGTATCAGTTCGTCGTACATCAGCAGCCCGGACTGCTCGGGCCAGACGATCGCCCAGAGCCAGAGCCCGCGCGCCTCACCGGCGAAGACCGCCCGGTCCTCGGGGGCGCCCTTGACGTGCCAGAGCGAGGTGGGGCGTCCGGCGGCGAGCACCTTGGCGTCGGGAGGTCCGTCGACACTGAGGTACGGGCCGGGGTCGGGGCCGTCGATCCCGGCGTAGCGCGCACCGAGTCCGACCCCCAGCTCCTCGGCGACGAGCAGCAGCTCGCCCATACCGCCGAGTGGACCAGGGCCCGAGCAGGCGACGACGGTGGCGCGGCCGCCGCTGCGGTCGTCGCCCGCGTACGAGACACCGGTGAACAGCCAGCCGACGGGCAGCGGCCAGGGCATCCACACCGGCACCCGGGCGCGGGCCACCACCACCCCCAGCGCCTCGACGCTGGGCGGGATCACCGGCTGCAGCGGATACACGGCGCCATGCACCGCGCACTGCCAGGTGTCGGCGAAAAGACCGGGCGCCCTGACCCGGCCTCCGCACTTCGGGCAACTGGGTTCGCCCCTCATAGCGACCAACGGTCCTCCCCGGCTGTCGCCGCGTCAAGGACGATCACCCGTCCGCAGCGTGGCCCCCATCAGGGAAATTAGATGTAATTTGCATTCATTAGCTTCTCTAACTTATTCTGTGCAATACGCATCGATCTAATGGAGAGCGAGAAGACCCATGCAGGGAGAGGATCCGTTCGACCAAGGAGCGGGCAGCATCCTGCGCCAGCCGAAGGCCGTCTGGGCCACCGCGGGCGCCTCTGTTGTCGCGTTCATGGGAATCGGGCTGGTGGACCCGATTCTGCCGTCCATCGCCAAGGGGCTCGAGGCGACGCCCAGCCAGGTGTCCCTGCTCTTCACCTCGTACTTCCTGATCACCGCGGTCGCGATGCTCGTCACCGGCTTCGTCTCCAGCCGGATCGGCGGCCGCAAGACCCTCCTGACCGGTCTCGCGCTCGTCGTCGTCTTCGCCGCACTCTCCGGCACCTCGTCGTCCGTCGCGGAACTCGTCGGGTTCCGGGCCGGCTGGGGACTCGGCAACGCGCTCTTCGTCTCGACCGCGCTCGCCGTGATCGTCGGCGCGGCGGCCGGCGGCAGCTCGGCGGCGATCCTGCTGTACGAGTCGGCGCTCGGCCTCGGCATGGCGTGCGGGCCGCTGCTCGGCGCGCTGCTCGGCGACGCCAGCTGGCGCTACCCGTTCTTCGGCACCGCGGCCCTGATGGCGATCGGCTTCATCTGCATCACGGCGTTCCTGAAGGAACAGCCGAAGCCCGCCCGCAAGACCTCACTGCTCGACCCGGTCAAGGCGCTCGGCCACGGCGGCCTCGCCTCCGTCGCGACCTCGGCGTTCTTCTACAACTACGCGTTCTTCACGATCCTGGCGTTCACGCCGTTCGTGCTGAACATGACGCCGTACAAGTCCGGAGCGGTCTTCTTCGCCTGGGGTCTGCTGCTCGCGGTCTTCTCGGTGCTCGTCGCACCCCGGCTGCAGAAGCGCCTCGGCTCGCTCAAGGTGCTCGGCGCCTCACTGGTGCTGCTCGCCGCCGACCTGCTGATCCTCGGCTACGGCAACCACACCACGGCCATCGTCTGCACGATCGTCTCCGGCGCCTTCATCGGCATGAACAACACCGTCTACACGGAGCTGGCGCTCGGCGTCTCGGACGCGCCGCGCCCGGTGGCGAGCGCGGGTTACAACTTCGTCCGCTGGTTCGCCGCGGCAGCCGCCCCGTACCTCGCCCCGAAGATCGAGGAATGGAGCAACATCCACATCCCGTTCGTGGTCGCCGCGTTCGCGGCCGTCGTCGGCGCCGCCGTCGTCCGGGTCCGGCGCACGGCACTGACCCACGAGGCGGAGGAGCTGGAGCCGAAGCACGCCACCGAGGACGGTGTCACGGCCTTCGCCGACTGACCGCTGCGCGAACCCTGTTCCGCCCCGCCCGCGGCTCCCCCTCCTGGCCGCGCGGCGGGGCTTCCCCCATGCCCGTATGGCGTTCGTCTCAGAGCCTGTCGGGCGACCTTCGATCGGAAAGCGGACACGGTCTGGTGCGTGCGATTCCAAGGCGCTGGAAGGTCCTCGGATGGGGTCTCCCCTGCTCGAACGAAGCTGAGAGCTTGGGGAAGGAGCTACTAGGGCATTTCGGCAACGCGGGAAGCGTGCGTGCCAGGGCGTGGCCGCCCGATCAGAGGTCACCCGACAGGCTCTCAGACCGACCGGCAATTGGGGGGCGGCGTCACGGGCCTGGGGGACTCACCTCGCGGCGTTGTCGTCAATCACCATGGCTCAATCCTCCGCCTTGCGATGCACGCACCCCAGCCCCGCTCCTTCACCCACCCCCCCAATTGCCGGTCGGTCTCAGTCCAAGGTCACGGAGGTACGCAGCGGATCCCGCAGATCCGTCCCGTGCGACAACCACCGCTCCTGGAGCTCCTGCGCCCCGCGGACCCGCTTCCACGCCGCCTCGTTGGGCGTCATCGGCAGCAGCGGCAGGAACCGCACCGGCTCCATCGGCCCGACCGTCTCCCCGCCCCCCACGGAGCCGCTGCGCGGCGCAGGCTCATTCAGTTCCAGGTCCTCGACCAGCCCGCCCGGCTCGGCGACCAGTACGGAGCTGAACGGCGCCCCGGGCCACAGCGGTTCACCCAGGTCCAGCGAGGCGCCGGGAGCCACGATCAACCCCTCGACCTGCGGGGAAGCCGCCAGCACGGCCAGTCCGCGGAGCACCTTGTCGGTGTCGGCGAGCCCGGCCCGCACGGAGAGGACGAGCTCGGCGCGCGGCCCCTTCACGGGGTCCGCGAGGGCCGCGGTCGGATCGGACATCGGCTGGGCGGACATGCCGAGCGTGGCGTAGCGCACCACATCGCCGTCGACGAAACGGAGCACCACGATCCGGTCCGTACCGAGAAACGTCACCGCGGCGCGCGCGTCCGGTTCACCGAGAGCCGTACGGAGCCGGGCCTCGACCAGAGCAAGAATTTCTTCCATGCCGCGAGCATAGGACGCGTATGGAATGGGCAAAGTAAGGGATTGGCCCGGAGTCGGCTGATAGTCTTGGCCGCTGGTCAGGACAGCACGCAGAAGCGTCGCTCTCAGTCCCGACAACACGTCATCCCCCACGGGGGACCGGCTGGAGGAGGTGGGGCTGCAATGGATCGAAGTCGATCGTGCAGTACCAACCGCTCTTCCGCCCCACACCCTTCTTCGGTGATCTGACGCCTCCCCCGTCAGGACCCAGGGCGTTGCGCACGACGGAAGAGCACTCCTTTTTTGCCTGTCTGTAGCGAACGCCGTCATCGCGCCGCCGCGGTGCCGCCCGCTTTGCGGATGTGAGCACACGTCCCCATTCCGGGCTGTTCCACGCGCCCGACGACGGCCCTCCGTGAAGGAGCCAGCCATGTCGATGATCCGCGACCTGCGCGCCGCCGTGCGCCCGTCCCTGCGCAAGACCAACGCCCTGCACAGCAGTTACGACACCACCCGTGACCCGTCCGCCTCCAGCGCGGTGGTCGACTGCGCGGTCTACCGCGACGGACGCCGCATGGAGAGCGCCGGCTGTCTGACCCCGCACGAGGCAATGCTTCGGGTGCGCGAGGACGGCGGCTTCGCCTGGATCGGCCTGCACGAGCCGACCGAGGAGGAATTCGCCGGGATCGCCCGGGAGTTCGGCCTCCACCCGCTCGCCGTCGAGGATGCCGTCCACGCCCACCAGCGGCCCAAGCTGGAGCGGTACGACGACACGCTCTTCACCGTCTTCAAGACCATCCACTACGTCGAGCACGCCGAGCTCACCGCGACCAGTGAGGTCGTCGAGACCGGTGAGGTGATGTGCTTCACCGGCCGGGACTTCGTCATCACCGTCCGGCACGGCGGACACGGCTCGCTGCGGGCGCTGCGCCACCGGCTGCAGAACGACCCGGAGCTGCTTGCCAAGGGACCTTCGGCGGTCCTGCACTCCATCGCCGACCATGTCGTCGACGGCTACATCGCCGTGGCCGGCGCCGTCCAGGACGACATCGACGAGGTGGAGATCGAGGTCTTCTCCACCCCCGCGAAGGGCAGCCCGCGCGGCTCTGACGCAAGCCGGATCTACCAGCTGAAGCGTGAGGTCCTGGAGTTCAAGCGGGCCGTCTCCCCGCTGCTGCGGCCGATGCAGCTGCTCAGCGAGCGGCCGATGCGGCTGGTCGATCCGGACATCCAGAAGTACTTCCGGGACGTCGCCGACCACCTGGCACGGGTGCACGAAGAGGTCATCGGCTTCGACGAACTGCTGAACTCGATCCTGCAGGCCAACCTGGCGCAGGCGACCGTCGCGCAGAACGAGGACATGCGCAAGATCACGTCCTGGGCGGCCATCATCGCCGTACCGACGATGATCTGCGGCGTCTACGGCATGAACTTCAAGCACATGCCGGAGCTGCGGTGGACGTACGGCTATCCGATGGTGATGGGCGTCATCGGGGTCGTCTGCTTCTCGATCCACCGCTCGCTCAAGCGCAACGGCTGGCTCTAATAGAGTTGACGGCATGACTGCTGCTGCCGCTGACTCGCTGCTCGGACCGGCCCTCGTCGAGGAGGCCACCAAGAAGTCCGGTCTGATCTGGGTACGGGGCACCGGGCCCGCACGGGCGCTGTGGCACGTATGGCACGAAGGCGCGGCCCATCTCGTCGGGGGCGGCCCCGGCGAGCAGCCGCTCCCGGCCGGTCTCGCCGACGGGTCCGCCGCAGAGGTGACCGTGCGCAGCAAGGACAAGGGCGGCCGGCTGATCGCCTGGACCGCCACCGTGACGGAGCTCGCACCGCACTCCGAGGAGTGGGAGGCGGCGGTCGCCGAACTCAAGGGCAAGCGGCTGAACGCGCCGGACGCCGAGCAGATGACCGAGCGCTGGGCACGCGAGTGCCGGGTGCTGCGGCTGACGCCCGGCGAGTTCCGTACGGAGCTGCCGGACACCTCGCACGCGGCGGCGCCGCTGCCGACCCGGGCGACCACCCGCCGCCCCGTCCCCGACGCCCTCCCGCGGTTGCTGCTGAAGCGCCGCCGCTGACGGCCTCCCCCGCGACAGGGAGTGGGCTCCCGACACCCTGCGACTCCGCTTGCGGCATTGTCGTCAGTCACCGACGCTCCGCGTCGACTCCGTCCTCCGCCGTGCCATCGAAGCCGCATGACGCCGCTCGCTGATCCACTCCCCATCGTGGGGGAGGCCGTCAGGGCTGTCACGAGGTCGACTTGGGGAGCTGCTGCCCGTAGTCGACGGTGTCGTCCTTGGCCGGGGCTTCCAGCGTGAAGTCCATGCCCCAGTCGGCGAGCGTGATGGTGCCCCCACCGCCGCCACGGGCGAACCGCAGCGGATACGGCGTGCCCTTCAGCGAGACGTCGAGCGCCCCGCCCTCACCCTTGCCGCCCAGGATCTGGATGGTGCGGACGGAGCCGACCTTGCCGCGGTCGCCCTTGTTGACCTTGCCGTGCAGCGTGAGCATGCCGTCGAGCAGGGTCTTCATGTCCGTGAAGCCGCGCAGCTGCTTGTACGTCGGGTCGTCCTGCGGGACCTTCACATACTTGTCCTGGAGCTTGTCCCCCGCCGCCGCACCGGAATGGCTGCTCTGTTTGTCCTTCTCCTCATGGCTCCAGAAGCCGGAGTCGGCCTTCAGATAGACCTGGTCACCGATCCGCAGCAGCTCGAACGTGCTGGTCTTCGAAGTGACGGAGCCCGTGCCGCCGTCCTCCTTGAGCCGCATGTTGAGCTTGTACGTGCCGCCCTTGCCGACCAGGGTCCCGGCCAGCCGCACCGCGTCCGCGGAGTCGGCTGCCGCCTGCGCCTTCTTCTCGATCAGGGCCGCCGAGAGTCTGCCGATGCCGTTGGTCCCCTTGTCCGGATCCTCGTCGCCGCACCCCGTCAGGGCTGCGGTCAGCCCCGCACAGAGCACGACGGCAAGAGCGGTCCGGCGGCGGGTCCGGACGGGCGGGACAAAAGAGGTCACTGGCGCACTGCCTCTCATCTGCATGTCGGGGGCTGGCAGACCGCAGCGTACCCGTGTCGCCTACGCCGTCCGGCGCAGAGCCGTACGGACTGCTCACCGGGCCGACCCCGAGCGGTACGGGCTAGCCTGATCACGTCATAACAGTGCAATTCATCCCTGAACGGACCGGCCCCTCTCCACGGGACGGAAGGAGGCGCAGAGCATGGCGGCAGGTGCCCCCCGGATCTTCGTCTCGCACCTCTCCGGTGTGCCGGTCTTCGACCCCAACGGGGACCAGGTGGGCCGGGTCCGCGATCTGGTCGCGATGCTGCGGGTCGGCGGCCGTGCGCCCCGGCTGCTCGGTCTGGTCGTCGAGGTGCTCAGCCGCCGCCGGATCTTCCTCCCCATGACCCGGGTGACGGGGATCGAGTCCGGTCAGGTCATCACCACCGGCGTCGTCAACATGCGGCGCTTCGAGCAGCGGCCCACCGAACGCCTCGTGCTCGGCGAGTTCCTCGACCGGCGGGTCCGCCTCGTGGAGACCGGCGAGGAGGTCACCGTCCTCGATGTCTCCGTGTCGCAGCTCCCGGCCCGCCGCGACTGGGAGATCGACAAGTACTTCGTACGCAAGGGAAAGGGCGGGGCGCTGCGGCGCAAGGGCGAGACCCTGACGGTCGAGTGGTCGGCGGTCAGCGGTTTCTCGCTGCAGGAGGACGGGCAGGGCGCCGAGTCCCTGGTCGCCACGTTCGAGCAGCTGCGGCCGACCGACGTCGCCAACGCTCTGCACCATCTGTCGCCGAAGCGACGGGCCGAGGTCGCGGCCGCGCTCGACGACGACCGGCTCGCCGACGTCCTGGAGGAACTGCCCGAGGACGACCAGGTGGAGATCATCGGCAAGCTCCAGGAGGAGCGCGCCGCCGACGTCCTGGAGGCCATGGACCCGGACGACGCCGCCGACCTGCTGTCCGGGCTCCCCGAGGCGGACAAGGAGCGGCTGCTGACCCTGATGCGGCCGGACGAAGCGGCGGATGTGCGGCGCCTCATGTCGTACGAGGAACGGACTGCGGGCGGTCTGATGACGACCGAGCCGATCATTCTGCGGCCGGACGCAACCGTCGCCGACGCGCTCGCGCGGGTCCGGCAGGCGGACCTGTCCCCGGCGCTCGCCGCCCAGGTGTACGTGTGCCGCTCCCCCGACGAGACACCGACCGGCAAGTACCTGGGCACCGTGCACTTCCAGCGGCTGCTGCGCGATCCGCCGTACGCCCTGGTCAGCTCGATCGTCGACAGCGATCTCATCCCCCTCACACCGGACACTCCGTTGCCGGCCGTGACGAGCTATCTGGCCGCGTACAACCTGGTCTCCGTGCCGGTCGTGGACGAGAGCGGATCACTGCTCGGCGCGGTGACCGTCGACGACGTCCTCGACCACCTGCTGCCCGAGGACTGGCGGGAGACCGACTTCCACGGTGGGGAGGAGGTCGCCCGTGGCCGGTGAGGACCGCTCGAAGGGGGCGCCGGCGGGTGCCTCGGGCATTGCACGCTCGCCCCGTTCCCGGCTGGACCAGCCGAAGGCCCCGCGGCGGCGGCTGCTGCCCGATTTCGACCCCGAGACATTCGGCCGACTCTCCGAGCGCATCGCCCGATTCCTGGGCACCTGGCGCTTCATCGCCTGGATGACACTGGTCATCATCACCTGGCTGGTGTGGAACGTCTCCGCGCCCGCGGCGTGGCGGTTCGACGGGTACCCGTTCATCTTCCTGACGCTGATGCTGTCGCTCCAGGCCTCGTACGCGGCCCCGCTGATCCTGCTCGCGCAGAACCGGCAGGCCGACCGCGACCGGGTCACCTACGAGCAGGACCGCAAGCAGAACGAGCGCTCCATCGCGGACACCGAGTACCTCACGCGGGAGATCGCGTCGCTGCGAATGGGTCTCGGCGAGGTCGCCACCCGCGACTGGATCCGCTCCGAACTGGAGGATCTCGTGAACGACCTGGACGACCGGCGCGTCCTGTTCCCGGCCGAGAGTGACGAAGACCGCTGACAGGGCTACTCGCGCGTAGCGACAGGCGCCGTAACATCGTCGGTATGGCTACCGAAGACGCGGTGCGCGAAGCACTGGCGACAGTGAACGACCCGGAGATCCACCGACCGATCACCGAACTCGGCATGGTCAAGTCGGTCGAGATCGCAGCTGACGGTGCGGTCGCTGTCACGGTGTATCTCACTGTCTCCGGCTGCCCGATGCGCGAGACCATCACCAAGAACGTGACCGATGCGGTGGCGAAGGTCGAAGGCGTCACACGGGTCGATGTCACGCTCGACGTGATGAGCGACGAACAGCGCAAGGAGCTCACGTCGTCGCTGCGCGGCGGTACGGCTGAGCGCGAGGTGCCGTTCGCCAAGCCCGGCTCGCTGACCCGGGTGTACGCGGTGGCGTCCGGCAAGGGCGGCGTGGGCAAGTCGTCGGTGACAGTGAACCTGGCAGCGGCGATGGCGGCCGACGGCCTCAAGGTCGGCGTCGTGGACGCGGACATCTACGGGCACAGCGTGCCGCGGATGCTCGGCGCGGACGGCAAGCCGACCCAGGTCGAGAACATGATCATGCCGCCGTCGGCGCACGGCGTGAAGGTCATCTCCATCGGCATGTTCACCCCGGGCAACACCCCGGTGGTGTGGCGCGGGCCGATGCTGCACCGCGCACTGCAGCAGTTCCTCGCGGATGTGTACTGGGGCGACCTGGACGTCCTGCTGCTCGACCTGCCGCCGGGCACCGGTGACATCGCGATCTCCGTGGCCCAGCTCGTGCCGAACGCCGAGATCCTCGTCGTCACGACCCCGCAGCAGGCCGCGGCCGAAGTGGCCGAGCGGGCCGGCTCGATCGCCGTACAGACCCACCAGAAGATCGTCGGCGTCGTCGAGAACATGTCGGGTATGCCGTGCCCGCACTGTGACGAGATGGTCGACGTGTTCGGCACCGGTGGCGGCCGGAAGGTCGCCGAGGGCCTGACGAAGACGGTCGGCGCGGAGGTCCCGGTGCTCGGCTCCATCCCGATCGACGTACGGCTGCGCGAGGGCGGCGACGAGGGCAAGCCGGTGGTCCTCTCGGACCCGGACTCCCCGGCCGGCAAGGCCCTGCGCACGATCGCCGACCGGCTCGGTGGCCGCCAGCGCGGTCTGTCGGGCATGTCGCTGGGCATCACCCCCCGCAACAAGTTCTGAATCGTGGCCCCCTGATGGGGCCGCAACAAACCGCCGGGTAGGGCCGATCGGCCCCGCCCGGCGGTTTGTTGCGCCCGTCCGGCGATTGAGCACGAAGCGGCAACCGGGCGTCCCGGTCACCACTCCCGCTACGCGTACGTCGTGATGTCCTCCACGACGGAGAACCCCAGCCCGTACGCGCTCATCCCCCGCCCGTACGCCCCGATGTGCACCCCGCCCGGGGCCGATCCCGCCAGCACCCACCCGAACTCGGACTCCCGGTAGTGGAACGGCACCGGAACACCGTCCACCGGCAGGGACAGCACCGACCACGCGGGCCCGTCCAGATCGTCGGCGAGTTCGAACGCCGTCTCCGTCTGCTGGTCCAGCCAGTCGTCGCGCAGCGTGTGGTCCAGCTGCGAGGGCCACGTGTACGCCAGCAGACCCGAGCCCGCCAGCCACGCCGCCGACGACACCGTGGTCGCCTCCAGCACCCCCGTACCGTCGCCACTGCGCCGTACCGGACTGCTCGCCACCGTCACCACGACCGCGAACCGCTGCTTCTCGCCGCCGGAGTCACCCCGTACCACAGGCTCCTCACCGTGCCCGGTCGAACCGTGCTGCACCGTGCCGTCCGCCGCCGTGCCGACCTGCATCAGCCAGCGCGGCCCGGTGAAGGCCTCGTCCAGTCCGTACCAGGGGAACGACGCCTGCAGATAGCCGTCGACCGTACGCCGGGTCGCCGGCACCCCCTCTGCGGTGACTGTGCTGGGCGCACCTTCCGCGCCTGCCCGACTCGTCGTCTCCATCTGCCCGGCCGCCTCCTCGATCCCTAGGGGTCCGCAGCGGCCCGCCCCCCTCGGGCGTCCTCGCAACCGGACAGATGGAGAATAGCGATACCGTCCGGACGAGTCGGGATTGACCGGCGTCAGGTGGCGTCTGCGTCGAAGGGCGGACGATCGTCCTTCGCGGGCTGCTCGCGCTTCTTGAGCAGGTCGGGGGCGCCCGGGGAGCCGTTCGCCGCAGTGATCGCCGCGCCGCCCGCGGAGTCCTTGGACGCGCTCTCGCGACCATTGACCGCGTCGGTGACCTCGGCCATCTCCTTACGGAGGTCGAAGCTCTCGCGGATCTCCTTCAGCCCGAGATCGTCGTTTCCGTCCATGAGCTGCTTGCGGACGAACGTCTTCGGGTTGAGGTCCTCGAACTCGAAGTCCTTGAACTCCGGGCCGAGCTCCGTACGGATGTCTTCCTTGGCGCTCTCGGAGAACTCACGGATCTTGCGGATGAAGCGTGAGGCGTCCTGGATGACCTTGGGCAGCTTGTCCGGGCCGAAGATCAGCACACCGATGATCACGAGCGTCACCAGCTCTAGTGCGCCTATGTCATTGAACACCTTGTTGCTCCTCGTGTTCCCCGAGCCCAGGTCGGATGAGGTCCGGACCCGGCCCACGGTACCCGGCCGAACTGTCCGGACGGTAGCGTCCCGTGGCCGTCAGGTGCCGGTTGCCGACCCCAGGGCCAAAGTCATGGACAGGTCTTTACCACCGCGGGTCAGACCGAGGTCCAGGCGGTCACCCGGACGGTGCGCGCGGATCTTCACGATCAGCTCCTCGCCGCTGTGCACCCGCTGCCCGTCCACCTCGGTGATGATGTCGCCCGGCTTGATGCCGGCCTTCGCGCCGGGACCGCCGGGTGTCACCGCGGGCTTGCCCGCGGCGCCCTTCGCACCGACCTTGGCGCCGTCACCGGTGTACTTCATGTCCAAGGTCACACCGATCACCGGATGCGTGGCTCTACCGGTGTTGATCAGCTCCTCGGCGACCCGCTTGCCCTGGTTGATCGGGATGGCGAAGCCGAGGCCGATGGAACCGGCCTGGCCGCCCTCGGTCGACGAACTGTTGTCGGCGGCGCGGATGGCGCTGTTGATGCCTATGACATGGGCGTGGGTGTCGACGAGCGGGCCCCCGGAGTTGCCCGGGTTGATCGGGGCGTCGGTCTGCAGCGCGTCGACGTAGCTGATGTCGCTGCCGTCGCCCTTCTCGCCACCCGCGGTGATCGGCCGGTCCTTGGCGCTGATGATGCCGGAGGTGACGGTGTTGGACAGGTCGAAGGGGGCGCCGATGGCCACCACCGGGTCGCCGACCTGCACATTGTCGGAATTGCCCAGCGGCAGTGGCTTGAGTCCGGAGACGCCGGTGACCTTGACCACAGCCAGGTCGTAGCCGCTGTCCTTGCCGACGACCTCGGCGCGCGCGGTCTCGCCGCCGCTGAACGTCACCGTGATGGAACCGGAGGAGCCGGCCGGGGCGACGACATGGTTGTTGGTGAGGATGTGGCCCGACTTGTCGAGGACGAAGCCGGTGCCGGTGCCGGATTCGGTGGTGCCGCTGACATGGAGGGTGACCACGCTGGGCAGGGCGCTGGCGGCGATGCCCGCGACGCTGTCGGGGGCGCGGCCGCCGCTGTTCCTCGCGGCCTGCGGAAGCTCGACCGTGGTCAGACCGCCGTTGCGCTCGACGTAGGCACCGATGCCGCCGCCGATGCCGCCCGCCACCAGGGCGAGCAGCAGCGCGCCGACGAGCAGGGAGCCGCGTCGGCTCTTCCTGCGCCCGCCGTCCGACCCGAGCGGGGGGCCGGGGTGGGTCAGCGGCTGCCGGGGCGCACCCCAGGGGTCGTACTGCAACCACTGCGAGGACTGTGGCGGCTGGGGCGGGGGTGTGAAGGCCGGGGCAGGGGCCGGGAGGAGCGCGGGGGCCGTGGGCATGCCTGCGCCGTTCGTGCCGGTGCCTGCGTGGGGCGGCGGTACGGGAGTGCCGTGCGCAGGTGTCGGGACCGGCCGCTGTACGGGTGGTGCGGGCGCCCAGGGGCCGGGGCCGCCGTACGGCGGGGTGCTGTACTGATCGGGCTCGTGCAACGGCTTCACCGCAGGCACCGGCGCTTGGACCGTCGCTGCGGGTGCATGCACCCCGGGCTCGGGCGTCACCGGCGCGGGTGCCACCAGCGGTGCTGGCGCCATGGGCTCGGGCGGTACGGGCTGGGCGGGGAGTACGGGCGCCGGACTCACGTCTGCGACGACCGTGGTGTCCGGGTCACCGGCCGGTGTGCACACGGGTCGCACGTCCTCCGCCGGTGCCCCCGCCGGGGCGGGAGCCTCCTGCGGCGCTGATGCGGTGGCGCGCCCCGCCGTGGGGCGGCTCCACCACTTCGCCTTCGGCCCGGTGGGCTTCCCGTCGTCCATGCTCTCCCCGCAACCGCCGCAACTGGCCTCTGCACGCGCCCGAAAGGACGTCCCTCCCGGAATTCCTCCGGGGATTCAACCAGGTTTACGAATCGCTGCGCAGATCCCCGTCAGCGCCGGGCGGAAAGCGGCAGACGGCGATCGGCGGAGGAGGGCAGGACGGCCGCAGACGTGGGTGTCCAGGACGCGGTCGGCGAGGGCGTGGGGGAAACGGGGTTCAGGCCGCTTCCGAGCGCGTGCGTGAACAGCGGGCTGGTGGCGGTCGGACGTATCAGGGGGGACGCGGACACATCCGTCAGTACCGCCGCGGCGAAGGGGTTGGCCGTGAGCCGGCCGGTGCCGAACAGGGCGGGGACGGGTGCCGCGGTATTCGGCGGCTGGGCCGGGGGACCGGTCATGGAATCACCGCCGGGCACGCCGGACGTGCCGAGGCTGCTGCCACCGCGACGGCTGGTCACGCTGCCGCTCTCGGCCCGCGCGGCGGCATCGAGCGGGGTCACGTTGTTTCCGGCGCCCTCGGCGCGGGTCGCGGCGTCGGGACCTGCTCCTGTCGGCAGGGCGCCACTCAGCGCGATGGCCGCCAGCGAGACGGCGCTGGCCGCCGCGAAGGCGAACCTGCGGCCGAGCCACGGCGACCGGTCCCCCTCCCGGCCCACCTCATGGATCCGGAACGCCGAACGCGATCCGTCGACCGGAAGCACGGCCGTCGAGCCGTGCGGCGTCCCGAGGTAGCCGAAACGGTCCAGCGACGACTTCCCCGAAGGCGAATCGGTGCGGCTGCCGGGGGGCTGCATCACCGGGAAAAGTCCGTCGGCGAACCGCCCGGAGCCGCCGAATGGTCTTCCTTGACGGTCGTCGTCACCGCCCGGTCCCCCGGGAAGGCCCTGCAGCCGGGCGAGGAACCCCTCGGACGGCGACGGCGGGGCGGACTGTGCGAAGACACTCTTCAGCCGCCGCTGGGCGGCAGCCTCGGCCTTGCACTTCGCGCAGGTCGCGAGATGGGCGAGCACCCGCTCGCGGGCGTCATGTTTGAGCTCACCGTCGACAAGCGCGGCGAGGCGGTCCCCCAGGTGCTGTTCCGCCGGGGTCGGACCTGTGCCACTCACGCCGGCCCGCCCTCCCCTGCCACCACGGCTCCCGCCAGCGAGCGCTGCTCGGCGCGGGCCTCGGGAGAGCGGTGCTGCAGAGCCTTGCGCAGGTGCGAGCGGCCGCGGTGAATACGGCTGCGCACGGTACCGAGCTTCACGCCGAGGGTCGCGGCGATCTCCTCGTACGAAAGTCCCTCGATGTCGCAGAGCACGACCGCGGCACGGAATTCGGGCGCAAGGGTGTCCAGCGCCTGCTGTACGTCCGCGTCGAAGTGGGTGTCGTTGAAGGCCTGCTGCGGGGACGGCTCACGGCTCGGCAGCCGCTCGGCGGCGTCGTCACCGAGGGAGTCGAAACGGATCCGCTGCTTACGACGGACCATGTCCAGGAACAGGTTGGTCGTGATGCGGTGCAGCCAGCCCTCGAAGGTGCCGGGTGTGTAGGTCGACAGCGAACGGAACACCCGGACGAAGACCTCCTGAGTGAGGTCCTCGGCATCGTGCTGGTTTCCCGTCAGACGGTAGGCAAGGCGGTAGACACGACCGCTGTGCGTGCTGACGATCTCTTCCCATGAGGGCGGCGTCCACGCCTGGGAGTCCGCATCTGAGGCGAAGGTCGCGGTCGGTGCGGAGTCGTTGGAAGAACGGTCAGCAATGTTGGTCACGGATTTCGGCTCACCCGCCGACCTGAGAAAGCGCCGCAGCACTCGTCCCCGATCCACAGGCGCAGCCGCACCTCCCCTGTCGGCTCTGGTGGTGTCCAGTGGAGCCCCTACCATAGCCACCTCGCCCGTTAGCTCCGGATAAACCTTTTTTCTGCTGCGTCCGGGATCATCCCCGGGAGCCGCCGGCCCATGATCCCGGGCCCGATCTGCGGGCCGGATCCATGAGCTTTCCCCTGTCCTTTCCTAACGCCCGGTCCCATCTGCGGGTTCCCGGGTGCAGCGGATACAGTCACCGTTGCGCCAACTACGGGGACAGGAGAGGGTCATTACCGCCAACCGGCAGACGAGCTGGGCGTTCGCCGACGCCTTTGTCGCCGAGGACGAAGCACTGCGCTGGGCCAGAGACCGGGCCCGGGAGGCAGGGCTCCGCTCGGTGTCACCGGGCACCGGCGCCGCGCTGCGCTTGCTCGCTGCCACGACCGACGCCAAGGCGGTGGCCGAAATCGGCACCGGAACCGGCGTGTCCGGCATCTATCTGCTGCACGGGATGCGGCCGGACGGGGTGCTGACCACGGTCGATCCGGAGCCGGAGCGGCAGCAGTTCGCCCGCGCGGCCTTCCGGGCTTCGGGGTTCGCGGCCAATCGGGCCCGTTTCATCCCCGGCCGCGCCCTCGACGTACTTCCGCGGCTCGCGGACGGCGGATACGACCTCGTGTTCTGCGACGGCGACCGGCTGGAGAGCCTGGACTGCCTCGCTGAATCGTTGCGCCTGCTGCGACCTGGCGGTCTGGTCTGCTTCGAGGGCGTCTTCGCGGACGGCCGTACGGTCGACTCCGCGGCGCAGCCGGCGGAGGTACTGCGACTGCGGGAGCTGTTGCGGGCGGTGCGGGAGAGCCAGGAGCTGATGGCTACGTTGTTGCCGGTGGGCGACGGGTTGCTCTGCGCCGTCCGGCGTGGGTGACCGTTCGTCGTTCCGTGCCCCTCGCCGGGCCGGCCGGGCGTCCTGGTGACGTGACCGGCAATGCCTGCCCCATGAGGAGCGTCGTCCGGTGCGTGCGACCGCAAGGCGGCCGGAAGTCCTCGAGTGAGGTCTCCCCTGCTCGAACGAAGGTGAGAGCTTGGGGAAGGAGCTACCAGGGCTTGTGGCCAACGCGGCGAGCGGGCGTGCCGGGCGGCGCGACGGGGCAGAGCTTGCCGGGAGGGGCACTGGGTCTCCCCCGACCTCCCCCACAGCCTCGAAGGACCGGGAACCCCTTCGACGGGCTTGTTCCGAATGCATCACTGCCCCGGCACGGACCCGTGCCGGGGCAGTGATGAAGTGTGGGCGCCTCTGCGTCAGCCGACGACCTTCTTGAGGGCGTCGCCGAGTGCATCGGCCTCGTCCGGAGTCAGCTCCACAACAAGCCGACCGCCGCCTTCGAGCGGAACGCGCATGACGATGCCCCGCCCCTCCTTTGTCACCTCGAGCGGGCCGTCGCCCGTCCGCGGCTTCATGGCCGCCATGCTCGTTCCCCTTCCTGAAACCAGCTCATAACAACCGGCGGCCCCATGACAGGCGCTGTCTCACCGGCATCGAACACATTGCTTCCAGGCCATTATCCCGCATCACAGACCCCCATGACCAACATCAGTCTGCATCGCTTGCGCAACGCGCTCTCGCAAAACCACCCAATTCGGCGATCCGACTGCGATACTCCGTCGCCTTCACCCCTCCATCGCAGCGCAATTGTTAGACGCAGGTCACATGTTCCCCCTCGGTGATGTCGGCCATGCTTGCCTGGACAGGCATTGCCCGAGGCGCAAAGGGGACATCACATGGCGGACCACGTGGCCGACACCGTGCTCTACGAAGTGACGGACGGACTCGCGACGATCACGATCAACCGTCCCGACGCGATGAACGCCATGAACACAGCCGCCAAGGTGGCCCTCCGTGACGCGCTGCAGTCGGCCGCGGCCGATACCGCTGTCCGGGCGGTTCTGCTCACGGCGGCCGGCTCGCGCGCCTTCTGCGTCGGCCAGGACCTCAAGGAACACGTCGCCACGCTGACCGCCACCCGCGAGTCGGGTTCCGGCAATGCGCTGAGCACCGTGCAGGAGCACTACAACCCCGTCGTGCGGGCGATCACCGAAATGGAGAAGCCGGTCGTCGCCGGGGTGAACGGGGTCGCCGCCGGTGCGGGCTTCGGCTTCGCGCTCGCCTGCGACTACCGGGTGGTCGCCGACAGCGCGTCGTTCAACACCTCATTCGCCGGGGTCGCCCTCACCACTGACTCAGGTGTCTCGTGGACGCTGCCCCGGCTGATCGGCCGGAGCCGCGCAGCCGACCTGCTGCTCTTCCCGCGTTCGATCTCGGCGCAGGACGCGTACGAGCTGGGCATCGTGAACAGACTGGTGCCCGCGGCCGATCTCGCCGCGGAGGCCCTGGCAGTGGCCCGCAAGCTGGCGGAGGGCCCGACGGTGGCGTACGCCGCGCTCAAGGCGTCGCTGGCCTACGGCACCGGCCACACGCTGAGCGAGACGCTGGAGAAGGAGGACGAACTCCAGACGAAGGCGGGCGCCTCGGAGGACCACACCATCGCGGTGCAGGCGTTCCTGGACAAGGCGAAGCCGAAGTATCTGGGCCGATAGGGCCTCGCAGGGGTCGGTCCGGGCCAGGGGGCGTGGACGGTTGCTCACCGGTGGGTGGCTTCCTCCACGGCACCGCCGACCCCGCTGCGCGGCTACGCCCCCGTGCCGCGGGCCACACAGTCGGCCAGGTGGTCGTCGACCAGGCCGCACGCCTGCATCAGGGCGTAGGCCGTGGTGGGGCCGATGAAGCGCAGGCCGCGCTTCTTGAGGTCCTTGGCGAGCGCGGTGGACTCCGGTGTGACCGCCGGGACGTCGCCGAGGGTGCGCGGGGCGGGCCGGGTGGCCGGGTCCGGGGCGTACGACCAGATCCGTTCGTCCAGCTCGCCGTCCGGCCATGCGGCCAGCACCTTGGCGTTGGCGAGCGTCGCCTCGATCTTCGCGCGGTTGCGGATGATCCCGGCGTCGGCAAGGAGGCGTTCCTTGTCGGCGTCGGTGAACTCCGCCACCGCACGGATCTTGAACCCGGCGAAGGCGCTGCGGAAACCTTCCCGGCGGCGCAGGATCGTCAGCCAGGACAGCCCGGACTGGAACGCCTCCAGGCAGAGTCGCTCGAACAGGGCGTCGTCGCCGTGGACGGGGCGGCCCCATTCCGTGTCGTGGTAGGCGAGGTAGTCATCGGTGGACAGTCCCCACGGACAGCGCAGCCGGCCGTCCGCCCCCGCTTCGGCGCCGCCGCTCATCGCCGCGGCTCCTCGCCGGACCGGGGCCCGGACTCCGGACCGGATGGCAGCTCCTGCTGGGATCCGGACCGGGGTCCGTACTGGGGGCCGGACGGGGGCCAGGAACGCGGCTCCGGCTGCCGGTCGGGCTGCTGCCCGGGCTGCGGCGCCGACCGGGGTGCCTGCTCGGGCCGCGGCCGGTCCTGCGGCTCCTTGAGGAGCCCGACACCGCCCACCGCCGTCGCCTGCGCTCCGGCGAGCGCCGACTCCAGCTCGGCGATCCGCGCGTCCCGCTCGGCGAGCTCGGCGCCCAGCCGGCCGAGCGCGTCGTCGACGTCGGCCATCCGGTATCCGCGTGCCGTCACCGGCAGCCGCAGCGCCTCGACGTCCGCGCGGCCGACCGGACGGGTCGCGGGCAGCGGGTCGGTCAGCTGCTCGGGCGCCACGTCCTGCAGGACGGCACTCTTCCCTCCGCCGACCACCGCGAGGGTGACCGCGGCCACGACCACGACCATCGCCAGCAGCAAGAACCAGAACACACGCATCTCCCCTGGGGCGGAAACCTGTCCGGCTCCGATCGTGCCATGCGGTACTGACAGTTAGGGTCGCAGGCGGCGGCGGGGGATCTATCCAGAGGAGAAACACAGGATGCGAAGCGGTGCGCTCAGGCTGGGGCAGCGCGAATTCGGGGCGCACGAGCCAGTGATCATGGCGATCGTGAACCGTACTCCGGACTCCTTCTACGACCAGGGCGCGACCTTCCGCGACGAGCCCGCGCTCGCCCGGGTCGAGCAGGCTGTCGCCGACGGCGCCGCGATCATCGACATCGGCGGAGTGAAGGCCGGTCCCGGCGAGGAGGTGACCGCCGCGGAGGAGGCCCGCCGCACCGTCGGGTTCGTCGCCGAGGTGCGGCGGCGTCACCCCGATGTGGTGATCAGCGTCGACACCTGGCGCCACGAGGTCGGTGAGGCGGTCTGCGAGGCCGGTGCCGATGTGCTGAACGACGCGTGGGGCGGCGTCGACCCGAAGCTCGCGGAGGTGGCCGCGCGGTACGGAGCGGGGCTGGTGTGTACGCACGCGGGCGGAGCCGAACCGCGGACCCGGCCGCACCGGATCGCGTACGACGACGTGATGGCGGACATCCTGCGGGTGACGGTGGGGCTGGCCGAGCGGGCCGTGGAGCTCGGGGTCAGGCCGGACGGCATCATGATCGACCCCGGTCATGACTTCGGGAAGAACACCCGGCACTCACTGGAGGCGACGCGTCGCCTCGGTGAGATGGCGGAGACCGGCTGGCCCGTCCTCGTATCGCTGTCCAACAAGGACTTCGTCGGGGAGACGCTCGACCGGCCCGTGAAGGAACGGGTGATCGGGACACTGGCGACGACCGCGGTCTCGGCGTGGCTGGGCGCGCAGGTCTACCGGGTGCACGAGGTGGCGGAGACGCGACAGGTGCTGGACATGGTGGCGTCGATCGCGGGGCACCGGGCGCCGGCGGTGGCCCGGCGCGGGCTGGCGTAGCGGCGGTGAGGCAGCGGGCGGGCGCGAGCCGGGCCGGGGCGGCGGGGCCGCTGCGCGAGACGTGTCCCCTGCCTGCCCCTTCCCGAACCTGGGCGCTGCCCCGGATCCCGCTCCTCAGTCGCCGGAAGGGCTTACGGCCTCCCCCACGATGGGGAGTGGATCAGCGAGTGGCGTCATGCGGCTTCGATGGCACGGCGGAGGACGGAGTCGACGCGGAGCGTCGGTGACTGACGACAATGCCGCAAGCGGAGTCGCAGGGCGTCGGGAGCCCACTCCCTGTCGTGGGGGAGGCCGTTACCGTGGTCAGCGGCCGACTTCCTTCGTGACCAGGTCGACCGCCTCGTGCACGTCGTCCGTGACGTGGAACAGCAGCAGGTCCCTCTCGGACGCCTTCCCCTGCGCCACCACCGTGTTCCGCAGCCAGTCCACCAGGCCGCCCCAGTACGCGGTGCCGAAGAGCACGATCGGGAAGCGGGTCACCTTCCCCGTCTGGACGAGGGTGAGCGCCTCGAAGAGCTCGTCGAGTGTGCCGAGGCCGCCGGGCAGGACGACGAAGCCCTGCGCGTACAACGAGTATTTAGATCAGGCCGCTGACCCGCGGGTTTGCCTCTTCGAGCCGTTCGTCCAGGTCCAGGAGGAGCCGCAGCCCCTTCGCCCGGGGGTCCTCGTCCCCGTCGAGCTTGGCCGCCAGGTAGTCGAGCTGACCGGGCGTCAGGGTGATCGTCTGAGACCCCGAGGGAAGCATCCGCTCGTGCATCTTGGCCGTCATCTGGTAGCGCAGCAAATCGTCTGCCGACGGGTGGTCGGCGATGGGTCGGGCGCTTTGTTTTGGTACGGCTCTCAGGTGCGTCATTCTGCGTGATCGTAGCGTCACAGATGTGCAGGTTGCCACCCGAACAGTCGAGTTGCCCAGCCTCCCGACGTGGGGTCACCTAGCGTGCTGGGCATGGACGTTGACGAACAGTTGAGCGCCTTGCTGCACCTGGCGGGCGCCCCGGTTAGGGAGCCAAATCTGCTGGCCTTGGCGGAGCTGTACGCGGGCCTGCCGAGTCTGAATTGCCAGGGTAAATGCTGGTCCGCTTGTGGCGGAGAAATTCCCGCGAATCCAGTGGAATCGGCGCGAGCCCGAAAAGCCGGATTCGAGCTGGCCGGCAGGCCACCTGGAGCGTGCGCCGGACGGGCGCCCGGTGGCTACCGCATGCGGCGCTTTGGACACACAGACGCACCGGTGTCGGATTTACGCGGACCGTCCGATGATTTGCCGTCTGTGGGGCAGCTTCGAGTCCCTGGCGTGCCCGTGGGGGTGTGAGCCGGAGGGCGGGCGTCTGGACGATGTCGAGGCGCTGCGCCGGATGGCTGTACGAATGAGCCCCAACCGGCGGCCGTCCAGGCAGCAAAAAGGCTGGGAGCACCGGTTCTTCGACAAGGTCGACAAAGGCACCGAGCACGACGACTGCCACATATGGCTCGGCGCGAAGGACGACTCCGGCTACGGAAAGTTCCGCCTGCCGAACGGCCAGGTCAAGGGCACCCACATCATCGCCTGGGAACTCGCCAACGAACGCACCGTTCCTCCGGGATGGCACGTCGACCACCAGTGCCGCATCCGCTCCTTCTGCAACCCCGAGCATCTCGAACCCGTGCCGGCCACCGAAAACGTCGCCCGCGGCGAATCCTTCTCGGCCCGCAACGCCCGCAAGACGCACTGCCCCAAGGGCCACGAATACAGCGACGAAAACACGCGCTGGCATTCCGGGCGCCGCGAATGCGTCACCTGCATCCGAGCCCGCGAACGCCGCATCGCGAAACGCGCCGAGCAGGAAGAGCTAGAAGCCCAGGAAGAACACTGGTCGTCCACCTACTACTACGAACTCGACCTACTACTACGAACTCGACTGAAGGAGCACCATGCCGCTCGACATGACCGAATCCGAAGCCAACTCCGACGGCCTCAAGGTCCGCACCGCGTTCCTCATCGTCCAGCACGAGAACGGCGAATGGGAGGCCATCAGCGGCCTCTCCAAGGCCGTCACCCCCGAGCACCCCGCCAACGTGCTGGAAATGAAGTTCGGGGCGAGCGAAGTCGTCTCGGACATCGAGGCGTCCAAGCTCGCCGCCATCACCGCGCACCAGCTCATGGCGATGACGGCACAGATGCAGCAGGCTGCCCAGAATCCAGTCCCTCGCCGACAGCCTCAAACTGTAGCGGGACCGTACGGGCCGACCTCCTTGGAGACCATGGCAATGGCCTCGTCCACATCGTCCGTGACGTGGAACAGCAGCAGATCGTGATCGGACGCCTTGCCCTGGGCCACCACCGTCTTGCGCAGCCAGTCCACCATCCCGCCCCAGTACTCCGTACCGAACAGGACGATCGGGAAGCGGGTCACCTTGCCCGTCTGGACGAGGGTGAGCGCCTCGAAGAGCTCGTCGAGTGTGCCGAGGCCGCCGGGCAGGACGACGAAGCCGTGGCCGTACTTAACAAACATCATTTTTCTGACAAAGAAGTAGCGGAAGTTCAGCCCGAGGTTCACGTACTCGTTCAGGCCGGCCTCGAAGGGCAGCTCGATACCGAGGCCGACCGAGACGCCCTTCGCCTCCCAGGCCCCCTTGTTCGCTGCCTCCATCGCTCCGGGGCCGCCGCCGGTGATCACCGCGAAGCCCGCCTCGACCAGGGCCCGCCCGATCTGCACACCCGCCTCGTACGTCGGCGAGCCCACCGGCGTACGGGCCGAGCCGAAGACACTGATCGCACGCGGCAGCTCGGCCAGCGCGCCGAAGCCCTCAACGAACTCCGACTGGATGCGCATGACCCGCCAGGGATCGGTGTGCACCCACTCGGAGTCACCCTCGGTATCCAGCAGCCTCTGATCCGTAGTGCCCGGCTGGATCTGATCCTTGCGGCGCAGCACCGGTCCTAGCTGCTGTTCCTCCAGTGCCCGCAGGCCCTCGGAGTCGGGGTTGCTCATCGGCTGCTCCCTTCGCGTACCGGTCGTTCCGCTCAAGCGTAGATCTACGCGGGTTACACGCGAGGGACATCAGCATGTCCGCTGCGAAAGGCCCGGTCGGACTCTCGCATTAACCAGAAAAAAATCCTGCCTTCATACGCTTTTCGGACTTAACGGGCGCATGGAGCTGATCGTTGTGCTGGCCGCAGTCATGGTCGTCGAAGGGGTCCTCCGCATCCCCGACAACGAGGGCCACTACGACACCGGCTGGGGCCTCTATCAGGCCCTGGCAAAGAACTCCCGCCTGCACCTGCTCTCCCACCCCTCGACGAACTCCGACTGGATGCGCATCACCCGCCAGGGATCGGTGTGCACCCACTCGGAATCGCCCTCGGAATCCAGCTGATCGGTGGTGCCGGGCTGTACCTGTTCCCTGCGGCGCAGTACCGGACCGAGCCGCTGCTCCTCGGGGACGTGAACTTCTTCGGGGTTGCCCATGACCTGCCCCTCCGACGACGTGACGCCATGACGACGTGCTGTGTCTGTGTCTGTGTCTGTGTCTGTGTCAGGTCAGGGTAGATCCGTGACTCCTCCCCGTCGTGAATGAGGGGGCTTCTCGTTACGCCGGGTGGGCGTTTCGACGGACCAGCCCGGCCCGTAGAACGTTGGTTGCTCCC
>NZ_JBSFYR010000047.1:0-58311 GCF_053599875.1 Streptomyces sp. NPDC005151
CCGCGTCCTGGGCGACCGCACCCCCGCCGAGGCCATGAGACGCTGGTCAAAGGAACTCGCCTACCGCTGATTCGCAACGATCAGTGGAAACCGCCCCGCTTACGGGAGACCCCAGGTGTTAACACTGGAAGAACGCTTACGCCACAGTGCATTCATAGGGTAACTTCGCCGGGAATCGGACCAGTTGATTTCTGTCGAAGGGCCGCTCCACGTGAACCGCCATGAGTTTCTGCGTCACATGCACCGTGTCTACAGGCCCCGGAACTATCTGGAGATCGGGGTAAACGACGGCAGGAGCCTGGCCCTTTCGCGAGTGCCCTCCGTCGCCGTCGACCCGGCCTTCCGCGTGGTGACGGACATCAGCTGCGACGTCCACCTGGTCAAGGCGACGAGCGACGCCTTCTTCGCCCGCAAGGACCCGCTGATGCACCTGCGCAACGGCCGCAACCCGTTTCGCGCACTCGCCCGCCGGGACCCGCTCAATGTGCTCGGCGGGGACCCCAAGCTGGAACTCTCCTTCATCGACGGCATGCATCTCTTCGAGTACGCGTTGCGCGACTTCATGAACGTCGAACGGCATTCCCGCTGGTCGAGCGTGATCGTTCTCGACGACATGCTGCCGCGCAATGTCGACGAGGCGGCCCGGGACCGGCACACCAAATTCTGGACCGGCGATGTCTACAAGGTGGTGCAGGTGCTGCGCCGTTACCGCCCCGACCTGGTGGTCGTCGAGATCGATACGGCACCGACCGGAGTGGTCGCCGTGTTCGGTGCCGATCCGGAGAGCGACATTCTGAAGAACGCGTACGACAAGATTATCGAGGAGTATGTCGTACCCGATCCGCAGGATGTGCCCGAAGAGGTGCTGGTGCGCAAGACCGCAGTCCGGCCCGAGACGCTGCTCGGAGCCGACTTCTGGCCCGCGCTGACCCGGGCCCGCAATCTGCGCCGTCCCCGCTCGGCGTTCACGTCGCTGCGCGGGCGTATCGAGGCCGTCGCGGGCTGACGGCCTCCCCCGCGCTCGGAGAAGCCCCCGTGATCCCTCCCGGACCACGGGGGCTTTCGCTGCGCTGCCGCCCGTTCAGCCGCGGGCGCGCAGCTGCGCGTAGTACGCCCGGCATGCCTCGTACGAAGGAAGCAGGCCCTGCTTCTCGGCCTCGGCCAGCGAAGGGGCGGCAGCGTCCTTCTCCGAGAGCAGCGGGATGATGCCCTCGGGCCACTCGATCGACAGCTCCGGGTCGAGCGGGTCGATGCCGTGCTCACGACCGGGCGCGTACCCCTCGGAGCACAGATAGACGACTGTCGCGTCGTCCGTCAGCGCCATGAACGAGTGGCCGAGCCCCTCGGCGAGGTAGACCGCGTGATGGTCCACGTCGTCGAGGCGCACGGCCTCCCACTGCTTGTACGTGGGGGAGCCGACCCGGATGTCCACGATGACGTCGAGCACCGCGCCGCGCACGCACTTGACGTACTTTGCCTGGCTCGGCGGCACATCGGCGAAGTGGATACCGCGCAGCGTGCCGCGGCGGGAGACCGAGAAATTGGCCTGGGCGAGCTGCAGGCCGTGGCCGGCGGCCTCGCTGAGCTCGGAGGCCCTGAACCACTCGTGGAAGCTGCCGCGAGTGTCCGGGAAGACCTTGGGCTCATGCACCCAGGCGCCTTCGAGAGAGAGCTGCCGCATGCGATCACGTCCTTGTTCCGTGCTGGCTGAGGGGGTGGTCCGGGATCCCGGATCAGCTGGTGAACCGGGCGGCCAGGCGACGCGCCCGCTTGCGGCCGCCGGGCGGGAGCCTGCGGAAGAGCGGGCCGCCGACCGTGCGCAGCGCCCGCCGCAGCGCCGCCTTCCGGCGCTGCGTGCCGACCTCAGCCATGATCGTGGCGTCGACCTCGGGCAGGGCCGGGTCGAGGTGGATCCGGCCGCGGCCGCCGACGGTGACGTCGCAGAGAGGGAGCGCGGGACCGTCCTCGCCGTCGAGCCGGACCGAGAGCTTCCAGTTGCCCGCCGCGATGCCCCGCGTACGTCCGGGCACCGTCAGATGGGCGCGGCCCTCGGTGGGGTGCAGCGAGGTCCGTACCGTGCGGACGGTGCCGGTTGTCCCGTCGGCCGGGCTCAGGACCAGCTGGGCGCCGGAGACGGCGGTGCCGGCGGTGGTGAAGAGGTCCAGCCGCAGCTCCGGCCGGCTGCCCGGCGTGCGCAGCACCGGACGGCCCGCGAGATGGTCGGCCAGCTTCTTGCTGCGGCGGGCGACATCGAGCGTGAGGTTGCCGTGCGGATCGGTGAAGTACGGGATGACAGCGCGCGCCGGGGACCCGAGGGAGGCGGGCAGACAGGCGGTGTCCACCCCTTCGGCGCGGTCGGCGCCGAGCCGGGCCTTGCGGACCAGACCCAGTCCGCGCAGTGGCACCCAGACGTCCCAGAAGCCGCGCGACACCCGTCCGCGGCCCTTGACCGCCTCGGCGGACAGATGGCCGCTGCCGTGCAGGACGACTTCGCAGACGTCGTCGCCGAGCTCTTCCAGCTCCGTGGTGAACGTCGCGGGGCAGGGCCACTCGACGGCCGTCTCGCGGTTGCGGAGCGAGAGTTCGGCGGAGAAGCCGTCGAGGTCGGCGGTGATGTCCAGCAGTCCGCCGTCGGCCTGCAGACCGTCGGCGAGCTCGGGGTGCAGGTAGTAGCGGCCCTCGCGGCGCAGCAGCCGCACCGGGGCCCGGTCCTCGCCGTGGACCAGCCGGGCGCTGACGGTGATCGCGATCCTGCCGTCCGGCTGCCAGGCGAACCTTTCCAGCTGTGCCGCCGCCGTGACGGACGAGGCGAAACGCGCGATGCGGAGGAGACCCTGCCGGTCGTTCTCACGCAGCAGTGTGGACCGCGCCCGCAGGACCGGACCGAGGCCGTCGTGCACCCCGTCGCCCATGAAGTCCGTGGCCAGCGGCCGGATGGCGTCGCACATCTCGTCGTAGAACTCCGGCTGGTAGCGCAGCACCGCCGGCTCGCTGAGCCGGCTGAGCATCTCGACGCGGTAGAAGCGGCGCAGCAGTCGGTCCCGGAATTCTCCCGGTTCCGTGTGGGCCACGACGACGTCGAGGACTTCGCGGAGGTTCCCGTAGTAGCCGGACGGCACGATCCTCGTCGATCCGGCGTTCTTGCCGTCGTCCCGCTTCGAGTAGAAGTAGCAGGTGTACGTGCCCAGGATGGAGACGACCTTGGCCGGGAAGTACGCCTGCATCATGTAGAGCTGGTCCTCCAGGCGGCGCTTCCCCTCGGGGTAGGCGATGCCGTTCGCACGGAGGAATTCCGTACGAAACATCTTGTGCGGCGTGAGGCTGTCGTACAGCGGGGCGTCGTGCAGGGTGCACTTCTCGCGGTTCGTCTTGAACACGCCGTGCGGGACACCGCGGAAGTTGCTGGCCACCTTGCCGATGACAATGTCCGAGCCGTTGCGTCGGCCCATGTCGTACAGCCGCTCCAGGGCGCCGGAGGCGAGATGGTCGTCCTGGTCCAGGAACTGGACGTACTCACCCTTCGCCTCGGCCACTCCGATGTTGCGGGGCTTTCCCGGCCAGCCGGAATTAGGGATGGTGATCACCCGGAAATGAGGATGCTCCGCGGCCAGCTGCTTGAGGCGGTCAGGAGTGTCGTCCGTCGACCCGTCGTTGACGAAGAGGACTTCGAACTCCCGTGCCGGTAGGGTCTGCCGCAGGAGCGAGTCGATGCAGGGTTCGATGAACCTGCCCGGGTTGTATACCGGAATGACGACACTTACTTTAACTGGCATCGCTACTGTCCCATGGCTGATAGAGGCCCTTTGGGCCGACGGCGGGTGCGGGTCCGCGGGCTGCGGAGAACGGCGATCCAGCACCGCCTGCCGTGCACCCTATCGATTGTTGGATGGATGACCTGTCCGGATGGTTGCCCAGGGTGGCGGTCAATGATTCGGCCGCCGAAAGATGCGTACGGATTTGCGAATTATTTGATATGACCGCTGCCGCCGTGGCGCTCCCCGGAGCAGCCGGTCTCCGCTCAACGACCGAAAAAGGGAGAGTGGAGTCCGAATATCGGGAACGCCCTGGGAACGCCCGTTCGGTGCGGCGCCCCACCCGGCTCACGTACCCTGACGGCCAGGAGGCGCAGCCGACGGCGAGGACGGGGACAGTGCACGTGGCAGGGGCAAGGCAGAGCGTGACCGAGGCGCGCAGGATCGTGGTCAAGGTCGGGTCCTCGTCCCTCACCACCGCGGCCGGGGGCCTCGACGCCGACCGGGTCGACGCACTCGTCGATGTGCTCGCCAAGGTCAGGAGCGGCGGGGAGAAGGAGATCGTCCTCGTCTCCTCCGGCGCCATCGCGGCCGGACTCGCCCCGCTCGGCCTGGTGCGCCGGCCCAAGGATTTGGCCAGGCAGCAGGCCGCGGCCAGCGTGGGCCAGGGGCTGCTCGTCGCCCGCTACACCGCCTCCTTCGCGCGGTACGGCGTACGCGTCGGCCAGGTGCTGCTGACCAGCAACGACACCAGCCGCCGCGCCCACTACCGCAACGCCTACCGCACCCTGGACCAGCTCCTGGACATGGGTGCGCTCCCGATCGTCAACGAGAACGACACCGTGGCCACCGACGAGATCCGGTTCGGCGACAACGACCGGCTCGCCGCGCTCGTCGCCCACCTCGTCCGCGCCGACCTGCTGGTCCTCCTCTCCGACGTCGACGGTCTCTACGACGGCGACCCCAGCACCTCCGGCACCACACGCATCGCCGAGGTGACGGGCCCCGCCGACCTGGCGGGCGTCACCATCGGCAGCGCCGGAAAGGCGGGCGTCGGCACCGGCGGCATGGTCACCAAGGTCGAAGCCGCCCGGATCGCCACGGCCGCCGGGGTGCCGGTCGTGCTGACCTCCGCGAGCCGCGCCGCCGACGCCCTCGCGGGCCGCGACACCGGTACGTACTTCCACCGCACCGGACGCCGCTCGGCCGACCGGTTGCTCTGGCTGGCCCACGCCTCCACCCCGCAGGGATGGCTGACCCTGGACGACGGGGCCGTGCGGGCCGTCGTCGAGCGCCACAGCTCGCTCCTGCCGGCCGGGATCGCCGCGGTCGAGGGCGAGTTCACCGCGGGGGACCCGGTGGAGCTGCGCGACCTGCGCGGCCGTCCCGTGGCCCGCGGACTCGTCAACTTCGACGCCAAGGAGATTCCGCAGCTGCTCGGGCGCTCCACCCGTGACCTGGCACGCGAGCTCGGGCCGGCGTACGAGCGCGAGGTCGTACACAGGGACGATCTGGTCCTCCTGCACCACTGACCGGCCCCTGAATCGGCTGAAAGTCCGGACTTCCGGCGGAGACCTTCATGAAAACCGCCCCACGCCCGGCCCGGGACTGGTCAACTTTGTAACGGGGACACAGCGGAGTACAGCACAGCAACGCATTCACAGGAGGCCGCCGGTGAGACGAGCGCGCCCGGGGGCGCCGCCCCGAGGAACGGGTGGCCGCACCCTGACCAGCGTCGGAGCAGGTGCCGGCTTCGACGGGAACCGGCCCGCGGACAGGACCGTCGACGGGGCCACCGACGGAACCACCGGTCCCGAGCCGGTGGGGGTGAAGGAGGAACGCACCCAGTCGAAGCTGTGGCACATCACGCTCAGCGTCTCGGGCACCGAGACTCCGCTGAAGGAGGTCAGACGCGGTCTGGAACAGCTCGCGCACGACCACCCCTTCCTGCTGACCAGCCGGTACGCCAACGACCACGCGGAGATCCGCTACTGGGAGGAGGCCCGCGATCTGCACGACGCGGCGGCGGTCGCGCTGCGGCTGTGGGGCGAGCACCGCTCCAGCGCCAAACTGCCGCCCTGGGAGATCGTCGGCCTGGAGGTCATCGACCGGGAGACGTACCACCAGCGGATCGCCGAGGGATACGGGCCGCCGCCGGCTGCACCGGTCGGGGTCCACCCGTACTGAACCGGCCCGTCCTGGGACGGTTGTCTCGCAGCGCGGGATGCGTGAGGGATGCCCGCAGTGTGCGCACTACCCTGCGGGCATGACCACGCTTTCGCCGTACGACAACATGTCCCCGGTCGCCCAGGCCGCCTACCGGGCACGCTCTGCCGCCGCCGACATCGCGCCACTGCCGCGTGCGGCCAAGGACGACGCGCTGCTGGCGATCGCGGACGCGCTGGAAGTGCGGACGAGCGAGATCGTCGAGGCCAACGCCGAGGACGTCGCCCGCGCCCGCGAGGCCGGCACCAGCGAGTCGGTCGTCGACCGGCTCACCCTCACCCCCGAGCGGATCCGGGCCATCGCCGCCGATGTGCGGCACGTGGCGGCCCTGCCCGACCCGGTCGGCGAAGTGGTGCGCGGCTCGACCCTGCCCAACGGCATCGACCTGCGCCAGGTCCGGGTGCCGCTCGGCGTCGTCGGGATCATCTACGAGGCCCGGCCCAATGTGACGGTGGACGCCGCGGCGCTCTGCCTGAAGTCCGGCAACGCCGTCCTCCTGCGCGGCTCGTCGTCCGCGTACGCCTCCAACACCGCACTCGTCCGGGTGCTGCGCGACGCGGTCGGAGGTTCCGGGCTGCCGGCCGACGCGGTGCAGCTGGTGCCGGGCGAGAGCCGCGACTCGGTACGTGAACTGATGCGGGCCCGTGGTCTCGTCGACGTACTGATCCCGCGCGGCGGCGCCTCGCTGATCCGTACGGTCGTGGAGGAATCGACAGTTCCGGTCATCGAGACCGGAACCGGCAACTGCCACGTGTACGTGGACGCCCAGACCGACCTCGACATGGCCGTCGACATCCTGATCAACTCCAAGGCCCAGCGCCCGAGCGTCTGCAACTCCGCTGAGACGCTGCTGGTCCACAAGGACATCGCCGCGGAGTTCCTGCCCCGGGCCCTGGACGCGCTGGCCGACGCAGGGGTGACGGTCCACGGTGACGAGCGGGTGCTGGAGTACGCCGACGGGTCCAAGGCCACCGTCGTGGCGGCGACACCCGAGGACTGGGAGACCGAGTACCTCTCGTACGACATCGCGGCAGCCGTCGTCGAATCGCTGGACGCGGCGGTGGCACACATCCGGCTCTGGTCCTCGGGCCACACCGAGGCGATCGTCACCACCTCGCAGGCCGCCGCCCGCCGGTTCACCCAACTGGTGGATTCCACGACGGTCGCCGTAAATGCGTCCACCCGGTTCACCGACGGCGGGCAGTTCGGGTTCGGTGCGGAAATCGGGATCTCCACGCAGAAGCTGCATGCCAGGGGCCCGATGGGGCTGCCCGAGCTGACCTCGACGAAGTACATCGTGACCGGTGACGGTCACGTTCGGTGATCTCCGGCCCCGGCGATTTAGCGCTCTCCCTGCCCAAATCGACCCGCCGGGGCTACGCTGAAGCTGTGCCGGACGACGTGGGGGGCAGGCCGTTCCCGGACGGCTGGGAGCCCGACGACGACCGCGGGGGCGCGGACGAGGACTTCGCCTCCGTGGTGTTCGACGAGGACTTCGTCCGGGCTGCAGAGTTCCATGAACCCACTGCGGTGGAGCGGCTGATGGCCGCTGCCGAGGCGCGTGCCGAGGCCGAGGCGCGCCGAGCCCGCGCAGGCGGCGGCCCCGGCGACGACGAGTTCTTCGACGACGGGTACGGCCCGGGCGGCGGCTACGGCCGCGGAAGCCCCTACGGCGACCCGTTGGACCCCGACGGGCTGGGCGACTACGACAACGGCCCCTACGGGCGCCACGGCGGCGCCCTGCGCCCCTACCGGGGTGCCGCACGCTGGCACCGGCCGGTGGCCTGGCTGCTCGCGCTGCTGATGGGCATCGGCATGGTCGCGCTGGCCTTCAGCGCGGTCTACCGGGGCGCCTCCGCCAACCGGCAGGACCAGGTGCCGCCGCCCGCCTCGACCGGCGTGGACAGCGCACCGGGTGTCGATGCCACCCCGTCCGCCCCCTCCGGCTATTCCCGGCCTGCGGTCTCCGCGGTGCCGCGCACGCCCTGAAGCGAAGTCGCCCCGGCGCATGAGAACCCGGCCCGAGTTCTCACCCGCCAGGGCGTTTACCTTCTTGGCAATCGACCTACTCTGAAGGTGTGACCCCTCCCCCCCGGAGGGGGCTTCTCACTCGTCCGCACAGGCGAACTCGTGACGGACAGGCCCTGCCCGAGGCCTATCGGCCGAAGCAGAGCGTAACGTGTCGGCCTCGGCCGGTGACGTGGAGTCGGGAGAAGTCATGGCAGGCCGTGAAGAACCGCCAGAAGGAGCGTCCGGGAACGCAGCCGGTGGCGGCGAGGACGAGTACCGATCCGTCGTCTTCGACGAGTCGTTCGTCCGTGCTGCCCGGCTCCAGGAATTCTCCGCCCAGGAACGCATGGGCGAGCACGCCCGCGCTGTACGCAGCCTCCCCGCCCGGCACCTGCGCACCGGCTCCCGGGCCTTCCTGGCCCTCGTCGTCCTCATAGCCCTGGCCTTCGCGGCGGCCGTCTACGTGGGCTTCCGGCATCCGTACCAGGCGCCCGTCGGCCGACGGGCCGAGGCACTCCGCTCGACCGTCATACCCCTGGCGCCCCGCGGCGACGTGCCCGGCGGCACGGCCGCCGGTCTCTTCGCCACCAGCCCCGCCGCACAGTTCCGGACAGGTGCCTCAGGCATCAACTTCCCGATGGTCCGGCGGACGGACAACTTCTCGGACAGTCAGGTGATCACCGCCCTGACCACGGTCAAGGACTACCTGGTCGCGTCCTCCCTCGACCCCGACGTCCTCACCGGCGGCGCGATACGGCCGGTGAAGCTCCTGCTCGACCCGGACCAGGTGAGTCAGTTCGACCGGAGCATGAGCCGGCCGGACGACGACGGGCAGCACACCGCGGCCGGCTGGCTGGTGCGGTTCGACCCGGCGAAGGTGGCACTGGCCGACCCGGGCATTCGGGTCCAGGGCACCCTGGCCTACTCGGAGGAGGCGTCCGACACCCTGGAGGTGGTGTCGGACCACACCTTCACGTACGCCCTGCGCCCGGCCGTATCCGGCCCCCAACGGGCAGGCGGCGTCTCCCTGTTCACCGTCCGGCGCGAGCTGCACTTCCGCTTCGACCGGGAGGACCTGCGGCTGCACCGGCTGGAGCTGCGGACCAGCTACGTCCAGGCCGGACCGCAGGCCTGCTCGGCCGACACGACCGGCGCACTGCGTCCGCTGCTCGCCGGCCAGCGGGCGGTATCCCGCGGACCGGCGGGCACCGACCCGTACGCCACGGGCAGGCCCGCTGGGGCGCTCTGCGGGGCGCTGGAGCTCAGCGCCCGCCCGTCCCGGGCTCCTGTGGGCTCTAGCTCTCCGGGTCTTCCGGCCCCGACTGCCGGGTCTCTTCGGAGCCACCCGTAGCGCCACCCTTGCCGGCCGAGCCACCGCCGCCGGTGAACTTGTCGCGGAGCTTGCCGCCCAGGTCCCCGGCGCCGCCCGCTATGTCGCCGACGAGCTTCATCAGCGGATCCTTGCTGGTGCGCACCGAATCGGCGTAATGCGAGGCGGACTCCCGGAACGAGTCCGTCACCGAGGCGTCCTTGTCCTCGTCACGCCGCGGGTAGTGGCCATCCATGATCCGCTGGTAGTCGCGGCTCTCGGACCACTTCTTCAGCTCGGCCGCGCGCACCGTGGTGAAGGGGTGGGAGCGGGGCAGCATATTGAGGATCTTGAGCACGGAGTCGCGCAGGTCGCCGCCCTTCTCGTACTCGTCCGCCTGGGCGAGGAAGGCGTCCACGTTCATCTCGTGCAGATGGTTGCCACCGGCGATCTTCATCAGGCCGCGCATCGACGCCTGCAGATCCTGGCCGACCAGCAGTCCCGCCCGGTCCGAGGAAAGCTCCGACTTGCGGAACCACTCGCGCAGCGCCGTCACGATTGCCATGATCGCGACATTGCCGAGCGGAATCCAGGCGACCTTCAGCGCAAGACTGGTGAGGAACAGCAGAATCGTGCGGTACACGGCGTGGCCGGAGAGGGCGTGTCCCACCTCGTGGCCGACGACCGCCCGCATCTCCTCCTCGTCGAGCAGCTCCACCAGCCCCGTCGTCACCACGATGATCGGCTCGTCGAGACCGATACACATGGCATTGGGCTTCGGGTCCTGGGTGACGTACATCGGCGGGACCTTCTCCAGGTCCAGGATGTAACAGGCGTCGCGCAGCATGTCGTTGAGATGGACGAACTGGGCGTCGCTCACCCGGACGGAGTCGGAGAGGAAGAGCAGCCGCAGACTGCGCTCGGGGAGCAGTCCGCTGAGAGCCTTGAACACTGTGTCGAACCCGCTCAGCTTGCGCAGGGCCACCAGGGCCGAGCGGTCCGCCGGGTGTTCGTACGCCCGGGACGAGATGCCGGCGAAACGCCTGCGCTGCCTGCTCGGCACGTTCTCGTGACTCGTGTGGCTGCTGTCGGTCATGGATGGCCCCCTGTTCGTGCGAGACGTCGCTCGCCCCCTGACACATCCCAGCGTAGGTGCTGGGGCTACGGTGTGCGGGGGGCTGTGGATAACTGAGGAGACGCCCAACATGCCGCACACCGTTGCTCTGCTCGCCGCCGCACCCGATGACCAGGGCCCGGGCAACACCATCCGGATCGTGCTGCTCGCCTCGCTCATCGGCGCGGCGCTGCTCGCGTGGTTCCTGCTCCGCGGATACCGCAACGACGACAACAACAACGACTGAGTCGGCGTGAGCGTGCCCGGGGCACCCGCATACGATGTCCGCGACGTCTTCCTTCCGACTCCCGATCGATAGGTCCTGCCGAAGATGAGCCTCACAAGCACCGCGCACCAGCTGGTCACTCTCGCCTCCGAGGGCGGCGAGCACGGTGGTAACCACGAAAGCCTCAACCCGTACCTGACCGGTGGCGGTGCGTTCGTCGTGCTGCTGCTCCTGCTGTGGATCACCACCCGCTTCAACCGCGACCGCTGAGGCCGAGGCGTACAGCTGTGCCAGTAGGCTCTGCACGCATGGGAGAGCAGGAAGTGCCTACCGGTGCCGCAAAGCGCCGACTCGGCGTTATGGGCGGGACGTTTGACCCGATTCATCACGGACACCTGGTGGCGGCCAGCGAGGTGGCCGCCCGGTTCCACCTCGACGAGGTGGTCTTCGTCCCGACCGGGCAGCCGTGGCAGAAGAGCCACAAGAATGTGTCCCCGGCCGAGGACCGCTATCTGATGACAGTCATCGCGACGGCGTCCAACCCGCAGTTCTCGGTCAGCCGCAGCGACATCGACCGTGGCGGACCGACGTACACGATCGATACGCTGCGGGACCTTCACGCCATCCACGGCGACGCGGACCTCTTCTTCATCACCGGCGCCGACGCGCTCTCCCAGATCCTCACCTGGCGGGACGCCGAGGAGCTGTTCTCGCTGTCCCACTTCATCGGTGTGACGCGGCCGGGGCATGTGCTCACGGACGACGGGCTGCCGGAGGGCGGTGTCTCCCTCGTGGAGGTCCCCGCGCTCGCGATCTCGTCCACGGACTGCCGTGAGCGGGTCGCGCACGGGGATCCCGTCTGGTACCTGGTGCCCGACGGCGTGGTCCGATACATCGACAAGCGCCAGCTGTACCGCGGCGAATGAGCCACGGAGAGGGGGACCGGTGAACGACCGACAGAACCCGTACGACCCGTACTACCAGCAGCCGCAGATCGTCGGCTACGACGAGTACGGGCAGCCGGTGTATCAGCAGCCCGGGCAGCAGCAGGAACAGCAGCCGCAGCAGTACGACCCGTACACGCAGCAGCAGGGGCAGCAGGCGCAGCAAGGGTACGGATACGACCCGTACGGCCGGCAGCAGCCGCCGCCGCAGCAGCAGCCGCAGCAGCCGCAGCCCCAGCAGTACGACCCGTATGCCTCCCAGCAGCAGGGTTATGGCTACGACGGGTACGGCTACGACACCGGCCGGCAGCCGGCCGCGGTCGACACCACGGCGCAGTGGAACATCCCGCAACAGGCTCCCGCGCCGGCGCCCGTATCCGCCCCTCAGCAGCCCGAACCGCGGCCCGGGTTCGACGTGGATCCCGAGCCGGCCGTTCCGGAGCAGCGCCGCGCGGATCGTGACCACGGCACCGGGCAGTTCTCCTTCATCGAGGAGCCCGACGAGGACTCCGAAGACGTCATCGACTGGCTGAAGTTCACCGAGAGCCGCAGCGAGCGACGCGAGGAGGCACGGCGACGCGGCCGCAACCGGATGGTCGCGCTCGTCGTCGTGGTGGCCCTCGTCGTCGTCGGCGGTGTCGGCTACCTCTGGTCCGCGGGCAAACTCCCGGGCCTCGGTGGCTCGGAGAAGAAGAACACCGCGACGACGGGTCCGCAGCAGCGCGACGTCATCGTGGTCCATCTGCACAACACCAAGAAGGGCGGCACCTCCACGGCGCTGCTCGTCGACAACGTCACCAGCAAGCAGGGGACCACGGTCCTGCTCCCCAACTCGCTCGCCGTCTCCGACGACGAGGGCAACACGACCACCCTTGGCAAATCCGTCGACGACGACGGTTCGACCGGCACCCGCGAGTCGATCGACACGTTGCTCGGCACCAAGATCTCCGGTACGTGGCGGCTGGACACCCCGTACCTGGAGAACCTCGTCGACCTGGTCGGCAACATCGAGGTCGACACCGACACCGATGTACCCGACACCAAGAAGGACGTGTCCCCCCTCGTGAAGAAGGGCGAGGCACAGACCCTGAGCGGGCAGATGGCCGTCGCGTACGCCACCTACCGGGGCCCCGGTGAGGCCGAGGCGAAGCAGCTCATGCGGTTCGGGCAGGTCATGCGCGGCGTGCTGCGGAAGATCTCGGACGATCCGAAGGCCGCCACGGTCACTGTGCAGACGCTGGCGCAGATCCTCGACCCGTCGCTGCTGGAGCAGGACCTCGGCGCGTCCCTGGCGAAGCTCGCCAAACACGCCAAGATCGGCGACTACAAGACGGCGCTGCTGCCGGTGCAGGCCGACGGAACCCTGACCGACGCGGCCACCGAGAGCGTCGTCAAGGACGTCCTCGGCGGCATGGTGAAGGCACCGGACCAGGACGCGGCCGTGCGGGTCGGGGTCAGGAACGGCACCGGGAACGCGGGCGGTACGGAGTCCGCCCGGATCGAGCTGGTCAATGGTGGCTATGCCTTCGTCGGCGGCGGGAACACAGGCACCGAGGCGTTGTCCGAGGTCCTCTACCGCGATGCGGCCGACAAGGAGAAGGCGACCCAGGTCGCCAAGACCCTGGGCCTGACGGTGAGCGCGGTGAAGCGGGGCAAGCCGGCCGCGAACGCGGATGTGTCCGTCGTTCTCGGTCAGGACTACAAGATCAAATAGTCGGGCTCCACCTCCTGGACGACCTCCAGGAACGATCTTCGGAAGATCGCTGCGTGGGCTGTCGGCGGTCCGTGAGACCCTAGAGGTTGATCTGACCGCCGACGAAAGCCTGCTTGTGACCGCCACGGACCGCTCCATCGAGCTCATCAACGCCGCCGCTCAGGCGGCCGCCGACCGGCTCGCGCACGACATCATTGCGTACGACGTCAGCGACGTGCTGTCGATCACGGACGCCTTCCTGCTGGCCTCGGCCCCCAACGACCGCCAGGTCAAGTCGATCGTCGACGAGATCGAGGAGCGGCTTCAGAAGGAGCTCGGGGTCAAGCCGGTGCGCCGTGAGGGTGACCGCGACGCCCGCTGGATCCTCCTCGACTACGTCGACATCGTGATCCACGTCCAGCACAGCGAGGAGCGCGTCTTCTACGCGCTGGAGCGCCTGTGGAAGGACTGCCCCGAGATCGCGCTGCCCGAGGACGCCGTCAAGACCCGGGGGAAGGCCGAGGAGCACGCCCAGCTCACCGGCGGCATGGAAGGTGACCAGAGCTGAACGGCAGCAGCAGCGGCAGGGGCCGCAGGATCGTCCTCTGGCGGCACGGCCAGACGGCGTGGAACCTGGAGCGGCGATTCCAGGGCTCCACGGACATCGAGCTCACCGAGAACGGCGTCGGGCAGGCCCACCGGGCCGCCCGGCTGCTCGCCTCGCTGAAGCCGGATGCCATCGTCGCCTCCGATCTGCGGCGGGCGGCGGCCACGGCCGCCGAGCTCGCCGCGATCACCGGGCTCGACATCACCCATGAAGCGGGACTGCGCGAGACCTACGCGGGTGCCTGGCAGGGCCTCACCCACGAAGAGATCGTCGAGCAGTACGGCGAGCAGTACGCCGCGTGGAAGCGGGGCGAGCCCGTGCGGCGCGGCGGCGGCGAACTGGAGACCGAGGTCGCCGACCGGGCCGCCCCCGTCGTGCTCGATCACGCCGGCAAGCTGCCCGACGGCGGCACGCTCGTCGTGGTCAGCCACGGCGGCACCATCCGCACCACCATCGGGCGGCTGCTCGGCCTGGAAGCGCGCCACTGGGAAGGGCTGGGCGGGCTCTCCAACTGCTGCTGGTCGGTGCTGGGCGAGGGCGCGCGCGGCTGGCGCCTGCTGGAGCACAACGCGGGCACCCTGCCCGAACCCGTGCTCGGCGACGACGCCTAGTCCTGTCGCCTCCCCGGGGCGCCCCACGGCGGTACCCGGAGGCCCACTCCGGACGGCGTCGGCCGGATTTCACTTTCTGGCTGGTCACAGGCTAAAGTTCTTCTTGTTCGCAGCGCGGAAACGCAGGGAAACACAGCGAACAGCGGGGCTATAGCTCAGTTGGTAGAGCGCCTGCATGGCATGCAGGAGGTCAGGAGTTCAATTCTCCTTAGCTCCACAATCAGGATCCCGTCCCCGGAAGGGGGCGGGATCTTTGCGTTCCCCAGGTATTCCTGGATCCGGCTGTGTTCCTGCACGCGTGCGGCCACTCACCCTTGGCGGCGGCGGCGCAGCGCCGCGACCTGCTCCGTGCTCTCCTCGTCAGCGGGTGTGTACGCCACGATCCGGCACTCCGGAAGCCCGTTGATGGACAGTGACACCGACGTCATCCGTATCTCGCGCTCCGCTGCCCAGTGACGGAACGTCTTCACCCGCGGACCCGGCGGGGCGACATCCCCGCTCCGCCAGAGCTCGGCGAAGTACGGGCCAGCCGCGGAGAGCCGCTCCACCAATGACTCCCAGGCCAGCTTGCCGGTATGGCGCCCGTAGGCCCCGCGCAGCGTCGCCACCATGATCGGCAACTCCTGGGTCCGGTGCACGACCGGGCAGTCCTCCTCAGGCACCGTGAACAGCCCCCACAGCACGTTCCGTGCCCCCGACTCCGTCAGCGCGGGCACGTTGAACAGGTCGAGGTAGGCGGCATTGGTGGCGAGGACGTCGTACCTCGCGTTGTAGACGGCCGCGGGATGCGGGTCGAGGGCGTCGATGATGCCCTGGATCTCCGGGCCGACCTCGATCGTGTCGGCCTGCCTGCCCGGCGCGTACGCCACCTCCGCCAGCTGATAGCTCGGCGACTGCGCAGGAAGGCGGCGAGCTCCGACCGCCGACGGTGCGACCGATGTCGCCGCCGGGCTGGCCGGTTCGGGGCCGGATTTCGCTCGTGGTCCTGCGTGTTCTGCGTGTTGTGCTGTGTCGTCACCGTCGTCACACCGTTCCTGAGCAGTGAGCAGGAGTGAGCCCTGCGCACTGGCACGCCCCGAACGGTTTTGGGCGCACTGGTCGTCCGCTTTCGTAACCGGGCGGCGACACGGATCCTGTCCGTGGTCCGAGCCGGAAGGGCAGAGTCCCTCACGACCTGGCCATATGGACGCGGCCAGAGGCGACGGGGAGGCCCTGAACCATCTCGCTGGTGGAGCAGGGGCCCCGCACGCTGGCGCCGCGCCCGGCGTCCCAGATCGCGCTGATCACGTTACCCCGATCAGCCCAGACCACCACAAGCCCACGAGCCGACCATCACACGATCGAGTTAAACCGTCCTCGTGCGCCACTCACCGGCAAGCAGTTACCAACCCCCATGGTCGGTGCCCCGCGGCGGAGTTGCCAGGTGCTGCCAGTACCAGCATCGGCGGGCTCTCGTTAACCGTATGAGGTCGGCGGCACGCTTCGGGTCATGGCATCGGCATCCGAGGCAACTCCGCGTTCCGTACCCAGTAAAGACGGCACCACTGACAACGGCGTCACGGACGGACGTCCCGGCCGGCTGCTCGCCCTGGTCCTGGCCGCCCAGTTCATGGCCCTGCTCGACACCTTCATCGTCAATGTCGCCGCCCCGACGATCCGCACTGAACTCGGCGCCTCCGGCGCCGGGTTACAGCTCGCCGTGGCCGGCTACACCATTACGTACGCCGTTCTGCTGATCACCGGCGCCAGGCTCGGGGGGCTGCTCGGCCACGGTCGTGCCCATCTGGCCGGGCTCACGGTCTTCACCGCCGCCTCACTCGCCTGCGGACTGGCCGCGGACGCCGGATAGTTGATCGCCTTCCGGCTGATCCAGGGGATGGGTGCGGCGGTGATGATTCCGCAGGTGCTCAGCCTGATCCAGCGGCACTTCACCGGTGCGGCGCGCATCCGGAGAAACGGCTGGCCGCGGGCGGCGGCGCACCCCTGATCGCCCTCAGGGTGCTGCGTATTCCCGGAATCGCGTCGGCGGCGCTGCGGATTCTGCTGGTGATGGCGATCAACGCGGGCTTCCTCTTTGCGATGACGCTGCACGTCCAGGGCGGTCTCGGTTACTCGGCGCTGCGTGCCGGGCTGATGTTCGCACCGACCGCGGTGGTCTTCGGCGCGGTCGGGCTGACCTGGCGCCGGTGGTCGGCGGGTCTCCAAAGGGGGCTGGTTCCGGGCGGGTTCGTCCTGGTGGCCGTCGCCTCGGCGGGGGCCGGGCTGGTGATGCGCGACGGCGGGGACGGTGGATTCATGCTGTATGCGGCTTTGGTCGTCATGGGGATGGGCATGTCGCTGGCATTCAGTCCCCTCCTCACCCGCGCGCTGGCCAACGTACGGCCCGAGGACGCCGCCGATGCGAGTGGTGTGCTGGTGACCGTCACCCAGCTGGGTCAGCTCATCGGTGTCGCGACGTTCGGCACGCTGTATCTCAACCGCCTTGATACACCAGGGGCGCACGGGTTCGGCCATGCGCTGTGGGTGTGCGCCCTCGCGCTGTCGGCGGCCGCGATCGTGGGCGTGTCGGTCGGTCTCGTAGGGCGTCGGCAGCGGGGCGATTCTCAGCAGGGCTGACCCCCTTGCGGGGTCATGGCAGAATCGGACCGCCGGAGGGGGCGACGGACCGAACGGGAGGGAGCGCGCGATGCCTGCGAGCCGCCACGAGGTCGCGGACCTGCCCCTTGTTCCCGGAGTTCCTGACGTTCCCGAAGTTCCCGAAGAGAACGGCGGAACCTCCCGCATGTGCACGGCCCGCGGCCACGGCCGGAGCTGACCCATGGGTGCACACAGGCGGAAGTGCGACTGGTGCGGCAGCGGTACGCCCATTGTCCGGGACATGGATCCGATCAATGCCGAGTACCAGTACTGGTGCGAGGAGTGTGCGCGGGCGCTGATCATAAAAGGCGACCCGATCGAGACGTATCGGGAGCTGGAGGGGGAGCCGATCTACGGACGGCTGTTGGAGGAGCACTGCACCCTGAAGCGCTTCTACTCCTTCGCGACCGCCTGAGCATCCGGTTGCACAACCTTCCCGAATTGGGGCAATTCGGCTCCTGTGGGAATCGATTTGGTGGTGGGCCGGGGTGACCGTGTAATGTTCTCGATGTCGCCAGGGAGACCGGGCGGAACGCAGCACGGGGCTATAGCTCAGTTGGTAGAGCGCCTGCATGGCATGCAGGAGGTCAGGAGTTCAATTCTCCTTAGCTCCACAGGGAAGTAACAGGAAGCGGGTCATCCGAATCGGATGGCCCGCTTTCTGTCTGTGCAGGTCAAGCGGATCTTGCGATGAGGGTTCATTGGGGCGACTCCGAATGGTTCGGCAAAGCGCTCCCGTTGCCGCATGCTAAGTCGCTCCATACCGGCCAGTGCGGGGTTTGAGCGGTTGCCCCGATAGGGGGCGTTACGCGGAGTAACCCCCGCTTCCCGGACGTTCCGCCGTGGCCCGGTGCGTGTTCCGCCGCCGCCTCGCCGGCGCTCCGGCCGTCAGCCGTCGTCCACGGAGCGGAATCGCCCGGCTGCGCTCCGGGCCCGTGCGGTATCCTGACGCCATGCGTGCCGTACGCCTTCTGCTTAGCGAGCCGCGCTGATCAGTCCCGACCGGTGTGAACGCCTGGTTGGAATCGGCGCGGCGTCCCCTCCTGTGCGAGGGGCTTTTTCGTTTCCGTAAGCGCTGGCAGATGACGATCGATGGAGCTTTGAGGATCATGAGCGAGACGAATTCCGCAGTCGACGTGGCTGCGCCGCACCGCTATACGGCGGCGATGGCCGCCGACATCGAGGCACGCTGGCAGGACTTCTGGGACGCCCACGGCACGTACGAGGCGCCGAACCCGACGGGCGATCTGGCGGGCGACGCGGAGCTGGCCGCCCGGCCGAAGAAGTTCATCATGGACATGTTCCCGTACCCCTCCGGTGCGGGCCTGCACGTCGGTCACCCGCTGGGCTACATCGCCACCGATGTCTTCGCCCGCCACCAGCGCATGACCGGGCACAACGTGCTGCACACCCTGGGCTTCGACGCCTTCGGCCTGCCGGCGGAGCAGTACGCCGTACAGACCGGTACGCATCCGCGCGCCTCCACCGAGGCCAACATGGTCAACATGAAGTCCCAGCTGCGCCGGCTGGGCCTGGGCCACGACAAGCGCCGCTCGTTCGCGACGATCGAGGCGGAGTACTACAAGTGGACCCAGTGGATCTTCCTGCAGATCTTCAACTCCTGGTACGACACCGAGGCGGACCGGGCCCGGCCGATCGCCGACCTGGTCGCGCAGTTCGAGAACGGTGAGCGCCCGACCCCGGACGGCCGCGACTGGAGCGCGCTGAGCGCCGCCGAGCGCGCCGATGTCCTGGGCGAGTACCGCCTGGCGTACGCCTCCGAGGCCCCCGTCAACTGGTCGCCGGGGCTGGGCACCGTACTGGCCAATGAAGAGGTGACGGCCGACGGCCGTTCCGAGCGCGGAAACTTCCCCGTCTTCAAGGCCAAGCTGCGCCAGTGGAACATGCGCATCACCGCCTACGCCGACCGGTTGCTGAACGACCTGGACGGGCTGGACTGGCCCGAGGCGATCAAGCTGCAGCAGCGCAACTGGATCGGGCGTTCCGAAGGTGCGCGCGTCGACTTCCCCGTCGACGGCGCTGGTGACATCACTGTCTTCACCACCCGCCAGGACACCCTGTTCGGCGCCACGTACATGGTGCTGGCGCCCGAGCACGAGCTGGTGGAGCGAATCATTCCGGCCGCCTGGCCCGAGGGCACCCACCCGGTGTGGACCGGCGGACACGCGTCCCCGGCCGAGGCCGTCACCGCGTACCGCAAGCAGGCCGCCGCCAAGTCCGATGTGGAGCGCCAGGCCGAGGCCAAGGACAAGACCGGTGTCTTCACCGGTGCGTACGCGACCAACCCGGTCAGCGGCGAGAAGGTGCCCGTCTTCATCGCCGACTACGTCCTGATGGGCTACGGCACCGGCGCGATCATGGCCGTACCGGCGCACGACGCGCGCGACTTCGCGTTCGCGCGCGCCTTCGAGCTGCCGATGCGCTGCGTTGTCGAGCCGTCGGACGACCGCGGTACGGACACTTCCACGTGGGACGACGCGTTCGCCTCGTACGACGCGAAGCTGGTCAACTCCGCCAACGACGAGATCTCGCTGGACGGCCTGGGTGTCGTCGACGCCAAGGCGAAGATCACCGAGTGGCTGAAGGCGAAGGGCCTGGGCGAGGGGACCGTCAACTTCCGGCTGCGCGACTGGCTGTTCAGCCGCCAGCGCTACTGGGGCGAGCCCTTCCCGCTCGTCTACGACGAGGACGGCATCGCCCACCCGCTGCCCGAGTCGATGCTGCCGCTGGAGCTGCCGGAGGTCGACGACTACTCGCCGCGCACCTTCGACCCGGAGGACGCCGACACCCAGCCCGAGACTCCGTTGTCCCGGAACGCCGACTGGGTCAACGTCACGCTGGACCTGGGCGACGGCAACGGCCCGAAGAAGTACCGCCGCGAGACCAACACCATGCCCAACTGGGCCGGTTCCTGCTGGTACGAGCTGCGCTACCTGGACCCGAACAACGACCGGAAGCTGGTCGACCCGGCGATCGAGCAGTACTGGATGGGGCCGCGCGAGGGTCAGCCGACCGGTGGTGTCGACCTGTACGTGGGCGGCGCCGAGCACGCCGTGCTGCACCTGCTGTACGCCCGCTTCTGGTCCAAGGTCCTCCACGACCTGGGGCACATCTCGTCGGCGGAGCCGTTCCACAAGCTGTACAACCAGGGCATGATCCAGGCCTTCGTCTACCGGGACAGCCGCGGCATCGCGGTCCCGGCGGCCGAGGTCGAGGAGCGCGACGGCACGTTCTACCACCAGGGTGAGAAGGTCAGCCGCGTCCTGGGCAAGATGGGGAAGTCCCTGAAGAACGCCGTCACGCCCGACGAGATCTGCGCCGAGTACGGGGCGGACACGCTGCGTCTGTACGAGATGGCGATGGGCCCGCTGGACGTGTCGCGTCCGTGGGACACGCGCGCCGTCGTCGGCCAGTACCGGCTGCTGCAGCGGCTGTGGCGCAACATCGTCGACGAGGAGACCGGTGAGGTCACCGTCGTGGACGCCGAGCCCGGCGAGGACACGCTGCGCGCGCTGCACAAGGCCATCGACGGCGCCGGCCAGGACATGGCCGGGATGCGCTTCAACACCGCCATCGCCAAGGTCACCGAGCTGAACAACCACCTGACCAAGGTGGGCGGCCCGCTGTCGCGGTCCGTCGCCGAGCGGCTGGTGCTGCTGGTCGCACCGCTGGCGCCGCACATCGCCGAGGAGCTGTGGCGCCGGCTGGGCCACACCGAGTCGGTCGTGCACCAGGACTTCCCGGTAGCCGATCCGGCGTACGTCGTGGACGAGACCGTGACCTGCGTGGTGCAGGTCAAGGGCAAGGTCAAGGCGCGGCTGGAGATCTCCCCGTCGATCTCGGACGAGGATCTGGAGGCGCTGGCCCTGGCCGACCCGGCGGTGGTCGCGGCCCTGGACGGGGCCGGGATCCGCAAGGTGATCGTGCGGGCGCCGAAGCTGGTCAACATCGTCCCCGCGTGACGGTCCCGGTTTGCGGCTGACCGCCGGTTGTCGTACGGCGGTGTGAGGGCTTTCCCCTACGGGCAGGTTGGGGGTTCCGACGGAACCCACGGCCTGCCCGTTCCGTTTACGGTTGAGGGGCCGGTACTCGGCAGCCGAACCGACATCAAGGGGCGTCATGGAAGCCGTGATCCTGATTCTGGGGCTAGGGCTGCTCTTTGTCGCGCTCATGGCCCTGGGCGTCTATGTGAGCGTCAAGGTCATCGGCGCGGCGAAGCGCGGCGTGGACCGCACGATCACGCAGGCGCGCCGCACCGTCGAGGACACCACGCTGCGGGCGAAGAGCTATGGCCAGCCGGGCGTGGCCGGTGAGCTGGCGCAGCTCCGGCTCGCGCTGCGTACGTCGATGCGGGCCACGCAGGAGGCGCTGCAGACAGGAGTGGCCGAGGACGCCTCGCTGTCGGAGTCGCTGGGGCTGTTCCAGCGGCTGAGCGTCCACGGGCGGGAGCTCGACGAGGAGCTGAAGAGGCTGGAGCGCGAGCCCGACCGGGCGACGGTCGCCTCGCTGCTGCCCGGGCTGAAGCAGCGCACGCAGCGGATCACGCACTCCGCGGAGTCGCTGCGGTGGGCCGCGCGCGACCGGGCACGGCAGTTCGCCGACGACGATCTGGCGGCGCTGAACACGCAGATCGACGTGGAGGCGGGGGCGCTGCGGCACTGGACGGTGGAGGAGCCCGTGGAGCCTTCGGCGGGGGCGGACGCCCGTGCCGAAGGGCGGGCCGACGCCGGTGCGGGGGCACGCCAGGGCGGGGACGGACGGGCGTGGAGTGCGCCGGTCGGCGAGGAGGGGCCGGAGGCGCTCACGGCTCGGGATCCTCGGGGGCAGACGGGCTATCCGTGGCAGAAGGCCGCGCGGCCCGAGACGAAGAACTGAGGCGGCGGGGCGGACCCGACCGGGGGACTTCGGTCGCGCGCATGGGCGGCTGCGGGCGGTTCCGGGCACGGTACGCACGCGTGTGGCCGTCGGGTCAGGTCCGGGCGTGCACGGGCGTGTGGCCGTCGGGTCAGGTCCGGGCGTGCACGGGCGTGTGGCCGTCGGGTCAGGCTCGAACCGACGTGACTGGTGGTGGCAGGATGCGCCCTGAAGCGATCGGATGTGATCACTCGCTCAGGGGCGGACTGCCGAGCCACCGCCCCGGCAGGTAACCTCCCGCTCATGTCCCGCCATGTCGCGATCGTCACCGATTCCACGGCCCACCTGCCGCCCCAGACGATGGAGCGGCATGGCATCACCGCAGTGCCCCTGACCGTCGTCCTCGGCGATCAGGCGCTGGAGGAGGGCACCGAGATCTCGGCCCGCTCCCTCGCGCTGGCACTCCAGAAACGCCGACCCGTGACGACATCCCGGCCCAGCCCCGAGGTCTTCGCCGCGGTGTACCGGGCGGCGGCCGAGGCGGGCGCAACCGGCATCGTCTCGCTGCACCTCTCGGCCGAACTCTCGGGTACGTACGATGCCGCGCTGCTCGCCGCGAAGGACGCTCCGGTGCCGGTGCGGGTCGTGGACACCGGGATGGTGGCCATGGCCCTGGGATTCTGCGCCCTGGCGGCGGCGGAGACGGCGGAGGGGGGCGGCAGCCTGGACGAGGCGGTCGCGGCCGCCGAGAAGCGGGCCGCGGGCACCTCCGCGTACTTCTACGTCGACACGCTGGACTATCTCCGCCGCGGTGGACGCATCGGCGCGGCCCAGGCCCTGCTGGGGTCGGCGCTCGCGGTGAAGCCGCTGCTGCAGCTGGACGGCGGCCGTATCGAGCTGCTGGAGAAGGTGCGGACGGCCTCGAAGGCGATCGCACGGCTGGAGGAGATCGTCGTCGAGCGGGCGGGCACGGGCCGGGTGGACATCGCCGTGCACCACTTGGCAGCGCCCGAGCGCGCCGAGCGACTGGCCGAGAGGTTGCGCGTGCGAGTCCCGGGACTGGCCGAACTGCATGTCAGCGAGGTGGGTGCCGTGATCGGTGCGCACACCGGCCCGGGTCTGCTGGGAGCAGTGGTTTCGCCGCGTTGATCTCACTCCTGGGAGTGAGCGAGATATCCACAACTGGTCGGTTGTCCACCGGATGCGGGCCTGCTCAGCGGGTTCGGGCACATGTGCCTAGCGTCGTGAGGCATGGCTCCCCGATCACATCGTGCAAGCAGCGGAAGTGGACCCGGCCGCGCTGCGGCCTCGGACGTGCGGGACCGACGCAGGCCCGGTGCGGGCCAAGGTGTTGATCCCGGGTCCGGTCCTGGACCCGGTCCCGGCCCCGGGCGGCGACGGCCTTCGCGCGGGCGCGCCGCCGTGGTCGCTGCCGCTTCGAGGCGGCGTGCGGACGCGCTCATGGCGGGGGCGTACGGAGGACGTGCGGACCGGTCGGTGACGGGGCCGACTCCGGACACGGCCCCCGCACCGGTCCCGGCAGTTCCTGGTCCGGGGAGTGCCGCGCCGTCCGGCGAGCCGGTGCGGGTGGTCGAGCCGGCTCCGGCTGCGCCGGGGCGGTGGGAGCGGATGGTGCCCGCGGTGCGGGAGCGGCTCCCGATGTGGTTGCGGCTCAGGTGCGGTCTGGAGCCGAGAACCCTTGCCGCGCTCACCGTCGTGCTGGTCGCTGCCGCAGTCTTCGCAGCGCTCCACTTCCGGTCCGTACGGCCCCAGTCCGTACGCGCGCCCGATCCTGTCAACGAGCGTGCGCACGCCCCGACATCGGACCCGATGACGGATCCCGTCCATACCCCCGAACCGTCACCCGGACCACCGTCCACCCCGGGACCGGACGGGCGGATCGTCGTCGACGTCAGCGGCAAGGTGCGGCGGCCGGGCATCTACCCCTTGCCGTCCGGAGCGCGGGTGGCCGACGCGCTACGGGCGGCGGGCGGGGTCCGGCCGGGCGTGGACATCACCGGGCTCAACCGGGCACGGGTGCTGCTGGACGGGGAACAGGTCGTGGTCGGCGGGCCACTTGGCGCACTCGTCTCCGGTGCCACGGGCGGCGCCGGCACGGGCAGCCGTGGTGGCCCGGCGACGGGGCCGGTCAGCCTCAACAGCGCGACCGTGGAACAGCTGGACACCCTGCCCGGCGTCGGTCCGGTCCTTGCCCAGCACATCCTGGACTACCGCACGCAGCACGGCGGCTTCCGTTCCGTCGACGAACTCCGTGAGGTCAACGGGATCGGCGACCGCCGGTTCGCCGATCTCCAACCGTTGGTACGGCCATGACCCGTCCGCACGTCCCATCGGACGTCCATACGGCGTCGGGCCGACGGCTTGGCGCCTCCGACCCGCGACAGGAGGGCCCGGTCGATCTGCGCCTGGTCCCGCCGGCCCTCGCGGCCTGGGTCGCCGCGGCGCTCGCGGTGGGTGCGCCGTGGCGCTGGACGGTCGCGGGGACGGTGCTCTGCCTCGTCGCCGCCCTGGTGCTTCTCGGCGTCTCCAGGGCCTCGACGACCCGCGCAGCGCGTGCTCGGCCCGCCGACCACCGGGAGTGCGAGGGCGGTGAGGGCAGCGCTGGACGGAACCGGCACAGGCTCCATGCCACCGCGGCGGCCGCGGTGCTGCTCTGCGCGGCGGCCGGAGCGACGGCGGCGGGCCTGCACGGCGCGGACGCACGGCAGGGGCCCGTTCCCGGTCTGGCCGACCGTTTCGAGAAGGTCGAGGCGGAGGTGACGGTCACGTCCGACGCACGCCGGACCCACCCCCGGGTCCAAGGCGACCACAGCACCCCGGCCGCTCTCCTCCTGGACGCCGAGATCACCGGGCTCACGGCACCGGACGGTGCCACCACCCGTCTTCGTACCCCGGTGCTGGTGATCGTGTCTGCCTCCGGTTCGACGGCGCGATGGGAGCGGCTGCTGCCGTCCACAAGGCTGCACGTGAGCGGCCGACTCGCGCCACCGCTGCACAGCGGGCAACGCAACGCCGCGGTCCTGCGTCCGGACGGCAAGGGGCCGCCTCGCGTCACCGGGCCGCCGACCCTTCTCCAGCGCACGGCGGGCGGACTGCGCGCGGGCCTGCGACGCGCGACGGACGGGCTGGATCCCGATGCGCGGGCGCTGCTCCCGGGGCTGGTCGTCGGCGACACCTCCCGGGTTACCCCCGAACTGCACGAGGCGTTCCAAGCAGTCGACCTCACGCACCTGATGGCCGTCTCCGGTGCCAACCTGGCGATCCTGCTCGTGTTGCTCATCGGGCCGCCCGGCGCCGCGCTCCGGGTCGAACGCCGTGGTCTGGCAGCCCGGTTGGGCATCCCGCTGCGGATGACCGCACTGCTCGGTGGCGGACTCACGCTCGCCTTCGTCCTCGTCTGCCGACCGGAGCCGAGCGTGCTGCGCGCCGCGGTGTGCGGACTGATCACACTGCTCGCGATCGGTACGGGCCGCCGCCGCTCGCTGATTCCCGCACTCGCCGCCGCCGTTCTGCTGCTCGTGCTGTACGACCCGTGGCTGACGCGCAGTTATGGCTTCGTCCTCTCCGTGCTGGCGACAGGCGCCCTGCTCACAGTCGCCCCGCGATGGAGTGCCGCGCTGCAACGGAGGCGGGTGCCGCCCCGGCTCGCGGAGGCGCTGGGTGCGGCCGCCGCGGCGCAGGCGGTGTGCGCGCCCGTCGTCGTGGTGCTCGCCTCGCGGGTCAGTCTGGTGGCGATTCCGTGCAACCTGCTGGCCGAGTTCGCGGTGGCGCCCGCCACCGTCCTCGGGTTCGCCGCGCTCGCCGCGGCACCGGTGGCCATGCCCGTGGCCGAGCTGCTCGCCCGGATCGCGGGCTGGCCGGCCGGGTGGATCGCCTCCGTGGCCCGCACCGGGGCGGCTTTTCCCGGGGCGGAGATCGACTGGCCCGACGGCTGGCGGGGAGCGCTCCTGCTGACCGCCCTCACGGCCCTGGCGGCGCTCTCCGCCCGCCGTATCGCGCGTCACCCATGGGTCTGTTCGGCTGCCGCGCTGCTGCTGGTTCTCGCGGTGCTGCGCCCGGTGCCGCTCGCCCGGGTGCTGACGGGATGGCCACCGCCTGGCTGGGCGTTCGTGATGTGCGATGTGGGGCAGGGCGACGCCATGGTGCTTGCGGCGGGGGACGGCGAGGGCGTGGTGATCGACACCGGGCCCGATCCACGTCCGGCCGACCGCTGCCTGCGTGACCTGGGCATCACCCGGGTACCGCTCCTGCTGCTCACACACTTTCATGCCGATCATGTCCGGGGTCTGCCCGGCGTGTTGCGGGGCAGAGCGGTCGGCGCGATCCAGACGACGAGTCTGGATGAACCACCGGACCAGGCGGCGTTCGTACGCAGAACAGCCGCCGTGGCGCGGGTCCCCCTGGTGCGGGCGGTCGCAGGGGAGCGCCGCCGCATCGGCACGCTCGACTGGCGAGTCCTGTGGCCGGCGGGAGGCGCGACGGCAGGCCCCGTACCGGAGGAGCCGAACGATGCCAGTGTCACGCTGTTCGTCCGGACCGGCGGGCTGAGCCTGTTGCTCCTCGGCGACCTCGAACCTCCGGCCCAGCAAAGGCTGTTGCGTCAGTACCCGGCGCTTCCGCGGGTAGACGTCCTCAAGGTCGCCCATCATGGATCCGCCCACCAGGACCCGGCGTTGCTGCGCAGCGCGCGTCCCCGGCTCGCCCTGGTGAGTGTGGGCAGGGACAACCCGTACGGGCACCCGGCGGCCCGGACCCTCGAGGCGCTGAGGACCGGGGGAGCGGTGGTGCTGCGCACGGACCTGGACGGCGCGATCGCGGTGACGGGTGCCGGGTCGCGGCTGCGGGCGGTCGGGCGCTCATGACCACTGTCCGGCCGACGGTGTGCCGGCCGACCATGTCCCTCGCAACCGTGCCCCGTCTCGGCGGCCTCCGCCCGATGGCCTGGAGAGGTGTGGCGTCGTCGGATCAGCCAGGTGCCTTCGGCCAGAGCGCGCAATCCCGCACCTCGGTCGGTGGTCCTAGGACCACCGGCTCATGGCATACCGCGGGGCCCCGGGACAGACTTCGGCCATGGACCCGCAATCGCCGCAGACCGTCGACGCTTACCTTGACCGCATCGGCGCCCGCCGTCCCGCACGTCCCGACGCCGCCGCTCTGCGCGAGCTGCAGCTGCGACACCTCACCGCCGTGCCCTTCGAGAACCTGTCGATCCATCTCGGCGAAGACATCGTGCTGGACGAAAAGGCGCTCCTCGACAAGGTGGTGGGTGCCCGGCGCGGCGGGTTCTGCTACGAACTCAATGCGACGTTCGCCGCCCTGCTCCGGGCCCTCGGCTTCCGCGTCACCCTCCTCCAGGCCCGCAGCTATGGGGACGGCGGACGGCTCAGCATTCCGTACGACCATCTCGCGCTGCGCGTCGAGACCGACGACAGCACCGGCCCCTGGCTCGTCGATGTCGGCTTCGGCGACCACGCCCGCCACCCGCTCGCACTCGACGACCGCACGGACCAGGAGGATCCGAGCGGTACGTTCCGGATCCGGGAGACGCCCGACACCGAGGACGGCGGCGGCGCCGCGGTAAGCGCCGCGAGCGCCGCCGGAGTCGGCGCCGGTGCCGGTGCCGGGGATCTCGATGTGCTGCGCGACGGGGCGCTGCAGTTCCGGCTGGATCTGCGGCCCCGCGCTCTTGCGGACTTCCGGGCAGGCGCCTGGTACCACCGCACCTCGCCCGACTCCCACTTCACCCGGTCCGTGGTCTGCTCCCGGCTCACCGACGAGGGCAGGGTCACCCTGAGCGGCCGCACGCTCGTCACGACGGTGCGTGGCGAACGCAGCGAGGTACCGCTCGCCACGGACGCCGAGGTGCTCGACGCCTACCGCGAACACTTCGGGCTGCGTCTCCACCGGCTGCCCACGGTCCATCAGGTTGAGATTTTCGGACGCAACAGCTGATGTACACAAGCGGAACGTTCAATTCGGACCTTCGGTAGCACCTCCACCCAAGCCCCTTCCAGTCCCTCCGTTTGCCTCGAACACCCCAAGAGTGATCGAATGCATGCTCGTCGGCGGGCCGCTGCTCCGACAACGACGTCCAGCCGTCCGGCCCCAAGGTGAATCTCCCCCGGGGGTACGTGAAGATGTTCGGCCGTTGGCTGAAAAGCAAGAAGGCAACGGGTGCGGCGCAGGGAAACCCGCTCGCGGGACTCGCGGTGCCACGCACCGCGGGAGTCCTGAGCTGCCGCGTCCTCGATCCGGTCAACGAGGCTGTTCAGCAGGCTGAGTTCGTCGTCACGGACAGTGTGGGCCGCAAGGTCGTCGGCGGTGAGACGGACCCCTTCGGGAACGTCCTCGCCGCCGTACCGGCAGGTGACTACCGGCTGGCTGTCACGGCCGAGGGCTTCACCCCGTTCCACGGTTCGGCCACGGTCTCCGGGAGCGGCCACGCGGGACTCGGGGACGTCATGCTCCAGGTGGCCGCGCCCCCACAGCTGCCCGACCCCGGTGAGTGGGAGATCGAGCCGAACCACTCGCAGATCGGCTTCACGGCCCGCCATATCGGGCTGGCCCGTATCCATGGCCGATTCAACACATTCGCAGGTGCGATACGGATCGCCGACCGCATGGAGGACTCCGCCATGCACGTGATCATCGACGCCTCGTCGATCGATACCAACGTGCAGATGCGCGACGACCATCTGCGGTCCAGCGACTTCTTCGACGTCGGGCGCTATCCGACGATGGAGTTCTACAGCGACCGTTTCGTTCACCGGGGTGGCAGCCGCTGGGGCGTGAGCGGCGCGCTCACTCTTCACGGCGTCAGCCGTACCGTGATGCTGGACACCCAGTACCTCGGCGTCGGCAACGGTGTGGAAGGGGAGACCAGGGCGGCCTGCCGGGCCACCACCGAGCTGCACCGTGAGGACTTCACCCTCACCTGGCAGACAATGCTGGCCCGTGGTATCGCCGCCGTCGGCTCCAGCATCGTCATCGACATGGACATCCAGATCGTCCCCAAGGGCTGAGCCCCCCGGGGGCGCTGCCGCCGGGGCGCCGCGGCTGGCTGGTGTCCGGCGGATCAGGCTCGGACAGTCCTAGGGCGCCTCCAGCCAGCCCTCGTACTCCGCCGCCAGCGCGTCGAGTGCCGATGGGTCGAGCCGGCCGTCCGCGTCCTCCACGACCACCAGCCACTGGGCGTCCTCCGCGTCGTCCTCGCCGGCCAGCGCGTCGCGTACGAGTTGAGGTTCCTCGGCGACTCCGAAACGGTCGGCGAGCTCCCCGGCCACCTCCTCCGCGGTATCGCGGTCGGGCAGCACCAGTACATGTCTCACATCGCTCACCTGCCCATTCTCCGATACGGCGACGGGTGCGGGGAGAGGCGTCGAAGCCGGGCTGTCAGAGGGGCGTGGGATGCTGGACGGCGATGGCCACCAGAAGGAATTCCACCGACGATCCGCTCGTCCCCCTCACGCTCGCCGTGGGCCAGGAGGACCTCCTCCTCGACCGTGCGGTGCAGCAGGTGGTGGCGGCGGCCCGCGCGTCCGACGCCGACACGGACGTCCGCGACCTCACCTCCGACCAGCTCCAGCCGGGCACCCTTGCCGAGCTCACGAGCCCGTCGCTCTTCGCCGAGCGCAAGGTGGTGATCGTGCGCAATGCGCAGGATCTCTCCGCCGACACGATCAAGGACGTCAAGGCGTACCTCGACGCACCGGCCGAGGAGATCACGCTCGTCCTGCTGCACGCGGGCGGCGCCAAGGGCAAGGGGCTGCTGGAGGCTGCGCGCAAGGCGGGTGCGCGGGAGGTCGCCTGCCCGAAGACCACGAAGCCTGCCGAGCGGCTCTCGTTCGTCCGGTCGGAGTTCCGGGCGCTGGGGCGTTCCGCGAGCCCCGAGGCGTGCCAGGCGCTCGTCGACTCCATCGGGAGCGATCTGCGGGAGCTGGCGAGCGCGGTGTCCCAGCTGGTCGCGGATGTCGAGGGCACGATCGACGAGGCGGTCGTCGGGCGCTACTACACCGGTCGTGCGGAGGCGTCCAGCTTCACGGTCGCCGACCGGGCGGTGGAGGGGCGGGCGGCGGAGGCGCTGGAGGCATTGCGCTGGTCGCTGTCGACCGGGGTGGCGCCGGTGCTGATCACCAGTGCGCTGGCGCAGGGCGTACGGGCGATCGGCAAGCTGTCCTCGGCGCGCGGGGGCCGGCCTGCGGATCTTGCGCGTGAACTGGGCATGCCGCCGTGGAAGATCGACCGGGTGCGGCAGCAGATGCGGGGGTGGACGCCGGACGGGGTGGCGGCGGCTCTGCGGGCGGTCGCGGATGCGGATGCGGGCGTGAAGGGCGGTGGGGACGACCCCGAGTACGCCCTGGAGAAGGCCGTGGTCGCTGTTGCGCGGGCGGCGCGGGCCGGGCGGCGTTAGCGCCCCTCCCGGCAAGCTTTGCCCCGTCGTGCCGCCCCAGCACGCGCGTTCGCCGCGTTGGCCACAAGCCCTGGTAGCTCCTTCCTCAAGCTCTCAACTTCGTTCGAGCAGGGGGAGCCCCACTGGGGGACTTCCGGCCGCCTTGCGATCGCACGCACCGGACGACGCTCCTCATGGGGCAAACATTGCCGGTCACAGCACTGGACGGTATTCAGCGGATCATGGCCGGGCCCTGACCCGCCGGACACCCCCTGGCGCGGAGAGGCGGGGTGGGGGCCGGGCGGTTGACGTGTTGCCCTCGATCGCCGGGCGGGCTTGACGGGACCGGCATGTCCGGGCATGCCGAAGGCCCCGGCTGCCGCTCTGGGGAGAGCGATGGCCGGGACCTCGGTTTCACGCTTGGTGCGCCGCACCCGCGTGGCGAACGCAGGTTCGGTGTGCGGCGCGGGGGCCGGGCAGGGGCGGGAGAGAGGGCCCGCTGGTCCGTTCCGGCAGTTACATCAGAAAGCTCAGCCCTGGAGGGCGGCAACCTTGGAGGCCAGCGCCGACTTCTTGTTGGCGGCGGCGTTCTTGTGGATGACGCCCTTCGAGACGGCCTTGTCGAGCGCGCGCGAAGCGTCGCGAACGGCCGTGGTGGCCTTCTCGACGTCGCCCGCAGCGGCAGCCTCACGGGCCTTGCGGACCGCGGTCTTGAGCGAGGACTTGACGGCCTTGTTACGCAGGCGCGCCTTCTCGTTCGTCTTGTTCCGCTTGATCTGGGACTTGATGTTCGCCACGAAAGAGCCTTTTCAGGTTCGTTGGATCTTCGATGTGCGCCCCGCCGCCCGAAAGGGCCACGAAGCACAGCTGTCAACGGTACCAGCCGCGCTCCGACCGGCCCAAACCGGTCTCTGCCCCGCGGGCGTGGGACGATGGAAGCTACGTATCGATCCGACCGACCCGACATCGACCCGAGACACGGCGTTCGGCGTCTCAAGAATCAGGACCCTGCGTGCCCGCGACTCCTATCCACGTGCCCGAGCCGAGCCGTACCGACCCGGCGCTGATCCGCAACTTCTGCATCATCGCGCACATCGACCACGGCAAGTCGACCCTTGCCGACCGGATGCTTCAGCTGACGGGTGTGGTCGACCAGCGGCAGATGCGCGCTCAGTACCTCGACCGGATGGACATCGAGCGCGAGCGTGGCATCACCATCAAGTCCCAGGCGGTACGTCTGCCCTGGGCGCCCACCACGGGCGAGGGCCAGGGCAGCACCCATATCCTCAACATGATCGACACGCCGGGCCACGTGGACTTCACGTACGAGGTCTCCCGCTCGCTCGCCGCCTGCGAGGGCACGGTCCTGCTGGTCGACGCCGCGCAGGGCATCGAGGCCCAGACGCTGGCCAACCTCTACCTGGCGATGGAGAACGACCTCACCATCGTTCCGGTGCTCAACAAGATCGACCTGCCGGCCGCGCAGCCGGAGAAGTTCTCCGAGGAGCTGGCCAACCTCATCGGCTGCCAGCCCGAGGACGTCCTCAAGGTCTCCGCGAAGACCGGCATCGGCGTGGACGCCCTGCTGAACCGGGTGGTCAGGGACGTTCCGGCGCCCGTCGGCAAGGCCGACGCACCGGCCCGCGCGATGATCTTCGACTCGGTCTACGACTCGTACCGCGGTGTCGTCACGTACGTCCGTGTCGTCGACGGTCAGCTCAACAAGCGCGAGCGCATCAGGATGATGTCCACCGGCGCCACCCACGAGCTGCTGGAGATCGGTGTCTCCTCCCCGGAGATGACCCCGGCCGACGGTCTCGGTGTGGGCGAAGTGGGCTACATCATCACCGGTGTGAAGGACGTCCGGCAGTCCAAGGTCGGTGACACGATCACCTCCCTGCACAAGGGCGCGACCGAGGCGCTGGGCGGTTACAAGGACCCCAAGCCGATGGTGTTCTCGGGGCTGTACCCGCTGGACGGCTCGGACTATCCCGACCTGCGCGAGGCCCTCGACAAGCTTCAGCTCAACGACGCCGCCCTGGTGTACGAGCCGGAGACCTCCGCGGCCCTCGGCTTCGGCTTCCGTGTCGGCTTCCTCGGTCTGCTGCACCTCGACGTGATCCGCGAGCGCCTGGAGCGCGAGTTCGGTCTGGAGCTCATCGCCACCGCCCCCAACGTGGTCTACCGCGTGGACATGGAGGACGGCAGCGAGCACATCGTCACCAACCCGAGCGAGTTCCCCGAGGGCAAGATCGACAAGGTGCACGAGCCGGTCGTGCGTGCCACCGTCCTCGCCCCCAGCGAGTTCATCGGCGCGATCATGGAGCTCTGCCAGAACCGGCGCGGCACCCTGCTCGGCATGGACTACCTCTCCGAGGACCGGGTCGAGATCCGCTACACCCTGCCGCTCGCCGAGATCGTCTTCGACTTCTTCGACCAGCTGAAGTCCAAGACCCGCGGGTACGCCTCGCTCGACTACGAGCCCACCGGCGAGCAGACCGCCCAGCTCGTCAAGGTCGACATCCTGCTGCACGGCGACAAGGTCGACGCGTTCTCCGCGGTCACGCACAAGGACAAGGCCTACGCGTACGGCGTGCGGCTCGTCGCCAAGCTGCGCGAGCTCATCCCGCGGCAGAACTTCGAGGTGCCGATCCAGGCCGCCATCGGCTCCCGGGTCATTGCCCGCGAGACCGTCCGCGCCATCCGCAAGGACGTCCTCGCCAAGTGCTACGGCGGTGACATCTCCCGTAAGCGGAAGCTGCTGGAGAAGCAGAAGGAAGGCAAGAAGCGGATGAAGATGGTCGGCAATGTGGAGGTGCCTCAGGATGCCTTCATCGCCGTGCTGTCGACGGACGAGTCGGGCGGCGAGGGCAAGGGCAAGAAGTAGTCCCGGCGGATTCCCGCTTCCGAGCAGGCTCCGGCTTCCGTACCCGCTACTGGGTGGTAGCCCAACGGGCCCCTGTACCGCAGCACGCTGCGGCGTGGGGGCCCGTTCGTTATGAAGCGGCGTCCGATTGCCTCTTACGCGGCGGACGCGGGCGCTCTACCCTGATCTCGGCTTCGTAGTTACTCGCCAGTTAAACAAGCGGAACCATCCGCGCGGACAAGCACGCAGGACAAGCACGCAGACGGACGTACGTAAGCAGGAACAAGCAGCAGCACGCAGCAACCACCAATCGGTCGTGAAGCACTGCCGCAGGCCCGGAGGATGTCGTGAGCGACACACAGACCATGATCGATAACCGGCCGCCCTCCGTGGCGAGCCTCTTCATCGACCGCGTGGCGGCCACTCCGGACGGGGAGGCCTACCGCTTCCCGGTCCCGTCGGCCACCGGCCAGGGCCCCGATGAGTGGAAGTCGGTGAGCTGGGCACAGACCGCGGAACGTGTGTACGCGATCGCCGCCGGGCTCATCGGTCTGGGTGTGGAGCCGGAGCAGCGGATCGCGCTGTCCTCCGCCACCCGCATCGAGTGGATCTTCGCCGACCTCGGTGTGATGTGCGCGGGCGCCGCGACGACCACGATCTACCCGTCGACGAACGCCGAGGAGTCGGCGTTCATCCTCGCCGACTCCGAGAGCCGGGTGCTGATCGCGGAGGACGCCGGCCAGCTGGCCAAGGCCCGTGAGCGCCGCGCCGACCTGCCGGAGCTCGCCCATGTCGTCGTCATCGACCCGCAGGGCGTCGAGCCCGACGCGACCGACCCCGAGGGCTGGGTGCTCTCGCTGGCCGACCTGGAGGCCCGCGGCGCCGAGCTCCTGACGAAGAACCCGTCCGTGGTCCAGGAGCGGGTCGGCGCGATCTCCGCCGACCAGCTGGCCACCCTGATCTACACCTCGGGCACCACCGGCCGCCCCAAGGGTGTGCGACTGCCGCACGACAACTGGTCGTACATGGCCAAGGCCACCGTGGCGACCGGCCTGATCACCGAGGACGACGTCCAGTACCTCTGGCTGCCGCTCGCGCACGTCTTCGGCAAGGTCCTCACCTCCGGCCAGATCGAGGTCGGTCACGTGACCGCGGTCGACGGCCGGATCGACAAGATCATCGAGAACCTGCCGGTCGTCCAGCCGACGTACATGGCCTCCGTGCCCCGGATCTTCGAGAAGGTCTACAACGGGGTCGCGTCCAAGGCGCGGGCCGGTGGCGGCGCCAAGTACAAGATCTTCCAGTGGGCGGCCGGGGTCGCCCGCGAGTACGCCAAGGTGTCCCAGGACAACTTCCGGCGCACCGGCACGGCCTCCGTACCGTTCGCACTCGGCGCCAAGCACAAGGTCGCCGACGCGCTCGTCTTCGCCAAGATCCGCGAGGCCTTCGGCGGCCGGCTCCGCGCCTGTATCTCCGGCTCCGCGGCGCTCGCCCCCGAGATCGGCTACTTCTTCGCCGGCGCCGGCATTCACATCCTGGAGGGCTACGGGCTCACCGAGTCCAGCGCCGCCTCCTTCCTCAACCCGGGCGAGGCCTACCGCACAGGTACGGTCGGCAAGCCGCTCCCCGGCACCGAGGTACGGATCGCGGACGACGGCGAGATCATGCTGCGCGGCCCCGGCATCATGCAGGGCTACCACCGCCAGCCGGAGAAGACCGCCGAGGTGCTGGAGGCCGACGGGTGGCTGCACAGCGGTGACATCGGCGAGCTCTCGGTGGACGGCTACCTGCGGATCACCGACCGCAAGAAGGACCTGATCAAGACGTCGGGCGGCAAGTACGTCGCCCCGGCGGAGGTCGAGGGACAGTTCAAGGCGGTGTGCCCGTTCGTCTCCAACATCCTGGTGCACGGCGCGGACCGTAACTACTGCACCGCCCTGATCGCCCTCGACGAGCCGACCATCCTCGGCTGGGCCGCCGAGAACGGCCTGGCGGGCAAGCCGTACGCCGACGTGGTCGCGTCCCCGCAGACCGTGGAGCTCATCGACGGCTATGTGAAGCGGCTCAACGAGGGGCTGCAGCGCTGGCAGACCATCAAGCAGTTCCGGCTGCTGCCGCGCGACCTCGACGTCGAGCACGGCGAGCTGACGCCGAGCCTCAAGCTCAAGCGGCCGGTCGTCGAGCGCGAGTACAAGAGCCTCATCGACGAGATGTACGTGGGGGCCCGCGAGGTGTAACGCGAGGCGTCACGAAGCGCGCGCGGTGCGGACGGGGTGAGCTGCCCCGTCCGCACCGTCGTTTCGCGCCGCCGTTCCTGACAAACGGTCCTGCGTCTTCTCTGCCACTTCGGTAACTCGGTGCTTATCTGCAGGGTTGGTCTGTCACTCTGTCGGTGTCGTCAGCGGCACACGGCGAAAACAGGCCGTGCGAGAACAGGTCAGGAGCTGCGCCATGGGGCCCATTCCCGTGCAGCGGGACACCGTTCAGCGTCCCGGTACCCACCTCGGACAGGTGGACCCGCACCCGATCGCCCGGACGAGCCTGCCCGGCAACCCGCTCGCACCCGCCGCCGCCCGCCGGTTCGTCCGGGCCGCGCTGGCCGAGTGGACCGGACTCGGGCTGCCCGCGGCCGTCGGCTTCAGCGAGCGGCTGGGCGACGATGCGGTGATCGTGGTCAGCGAGCTCGTCACCAACGCCGTTGTGCACGCCGGGACCACCGTCGAACTGCTCTTCCGGCTGGAGGAGACAACCGACGAGGAGTCCGCCGCGCTGGTCCTGGAGGTCGCCGACCACCACCCCGCCCGTCCGCTGCGCAGTGAACGCCCCGGCCCGTTACCCGCGGCGGAGCAGGACGGCCCGGCCGATTGCGGTCGGGGGCTGCAAGTCGTCGCCGCTCTCGCCGAGCGCTGGGGCATCACATACCGCACCGGCCTCAAGACCGTCTGGGCCCGGCTGCCCGTCGACGACTGGACCGCGCCGCCCGGCCGGACCGCCGAGCCCGATCTTCGCAGCGGGCTCCGCACCGCCGAATTGCTCGCCCCCACCGCCCGGCGCGCCCTGCGCGACGATGCGGACTGGGTGGGCCGCGGCGCCCTCTCCTTCCTCGCCGAAGCCTCCGATCTGCTCACCGGCCAGCTCGACGAGGACATCGTGGCGGCGCTCGCCGGACAGCTCCTGGTGCCCCGGCTCGCCGACTGGTGCGCCATCTGGCTGGAGCCGGAGAACGGCGGACCCGCGGCAGTCCCCCGGCTCGCCAGCGTCTGGCACCGCGACGAAGCCGAGACGGGGCAACTGCGTGCGGCGTTGGAGCGCGAGCCGATCCGGCTGCCGGAGCGCGTGGGCACCGGACCCGTCTCCATGCCGTGGCCCGGGGCGGACGAGGACGCGGCCGACAAGGGGGCCTGCGAGGTCTTCGGTGGGCGTGCGGGCAGCTGCGAGGGGGCGGCGATGGCCTACCGGATCGCCGCGGGCGGCCGTACGCTCGGCGCCGTTCTCCTCGGGCGGGAGGGCATCGCGCGCGTTCCCGACGAGGTGACCGCCCTGGTCGAGGATTTCGTACGCCGGGTCGGCCTCGCCGTCGGCGCCGCTCGCGCGTACACCCGGCAGGCCACCATCAGCCGCGTCCTGCAGCGCGGTCTGCTGCCCAGCAAGGTCGCGGAGATACCCGGCGTCACCAGCTCGCTGGTGTACGAGCCCTCCGACGACGGTGTCGTCGGAGGTGACTTCTACGACATTTTCCCGTGCCCCGGCGACCGCTGGTGCTTCGTCCTCGGCGATGTGCAGGGCAGCGGCCCCGAGGCCGCCGTCGTCACCGGTCTTGCCCGGCCCTGGCTGCGGCTGCTGGCCCGGGAGGGGTTCCGTGTCGGCGAGGTGCTGGACCGGCTCAACCGGCTGCTCCTCGACGACGCGATGGAGACCGCCGAGGCCGCCGCGCTCATGGTCGCGGCCGCGGGCGGGCAGCACCTGGCGAAGGGCGGCCAGCATCTGCGGGAGGACGGTCCGCAGCTGCCGGACGGCGGGCAGCCCCGGTTCCTCTCCCTGCTGTACGGGGAGATGGTGCCGCTGCCCGGTGGCGGAGCGCGCTGCACGCTCGCCAGCGCGGGCCATCCGCTGCCGCTGCTGCTGCGGCCCGACGGTACCGTGCGGGCCGCAGCCGAGCCGCAGGTGCTGCTCGGGGTCGTCGAGGACGTCGCGTACGAGAGCCAGACCTTCGACCTGGCGCCGGGGGACAGTCTGCTCTGCGTCACGGACGGGGTAACGGAGCGGCGCTCCGGGCCGGCGATGTTCGACGACGGGGACGGGCTCGCCCGGGCGCTGGCCGGGTGCGCCGGGCTGACCGCGGAGGGGATCGCGGACCGGATCAAACGCGCCGTTCACGAGTTCGCCGAGCGCCCGCCGGACGACGATCTGGCGCTGGTGGTCCTGCAGGCCCGGTGAGCGCGGGCGGGGCACGACCGGCGACGAGTGACAATGGACGGTATGCCTTCCGTACTGCCCGATGGTGAGCCCGTGCCCGACGACGGGGCGCTGCCCCGCCATGCCCTGGAAGGCGCCGCCGACCGGCCGCTCGGCTTCTACCTGCATGTGCCGTACTGCGCCACGCGCTGCGGGTACTGCGACTTCAACACGTACACGGCGACCGAGCTGCGGGGGTCGGGCGGTGCGCTGGCCTCCCGTGACAACTACGCCGCCCATCTGATCGGCGAGGTCCGCCAGGCCCGCAAGGTGCTCGGCGACGACCCGCGACCGGTCCGTACGGTGTTCGTCGGCGGCGGTACGCCCACGCTGCTGGCCGCCGGGGATCTCGTACGGATGCTGGCGGCGATCCGTGACGAGTTCGGGCTCGCCGACGGCGCCGAGATCACCACCGAGGCCAATCCGGAGTCGGTCGACCCGGCGTATCTGGCGGAGCTGCGGGAAGGCGGCTTCAACCGGATCTCGTTCGGGATGCAGAGTGCCCGGCAGCACGTGCTGAAGATCCTCGACCGTACGCATACGCCGGGGCGTCCCGAGGCGTGTGTCGCCGAGGCCCGGGAGGCGGGCTTCGAGCACGTCAATCTCGACCTGATCTACGGCACGCCCGGGGAGTCCGACGACGACTGGCGGGCCTCGCTGGACGCGGCGATCGGAGCGGGGCCGGACCATGTGTCCGCGTACGCGCTGATCGTCGAGGAGGGTACGCAGCTGGCGCGGCGGATCCGGCGCGGCGAGGTTCCGATGACGGACGACGACGTCCACGCCGACCGGTATCTGATCGCCGACGAGGCCATGGCCGCGGCGGGCTTCTCCTGGTACGAGGTGTCGAACTGGGCCCGGACGGTGGACGGGCGGTGCCTGCACAACGAGCTGTACTGGCGGGGCGCCGACTGGTGGGGGGCCGGGCCGGGGGCGCACAGCCATGTGGGCGGGGTGCGCTGGTGGAACGTGAAGCATCCCGGCGCGTACGCGCAGGCGCTCGCGGAAGGGCGGTCACCGGGCGCGGGACGGGAGATCCTGTCGGCGGAGGACCGGCGGGTCGAGCGGATTCTGCTGGAGCTGCGGCTGGTCGACGGGTGTCCGCTGTCGCTGCTGGCGCCCGCCGGACTGGCAGCGGCGGGGCGCGCGGTGGAGGACGGGCTGCTGGAGGCGGAGCCTTATGCGGAGGGACGGGCGGTGCTGACTCTGCGGGGGCGGTTGCTCGCGGATGCGGTGGTCAGGGACCTGGTGGACTGAGGGGCACGGGGGATAGGGGTGCGCCTGCGGCGGGCCTGTTCCCCTGCCCGCCCCTTTCCCGGAACCGGAGGCTCCACCCTCGGGCCCCCGGAACCTTGGGCCCCCGGAACCTTGGGCCCCCGGAACCTTGGGCCCCCGGAACCTTGGGCCCCCGGAACCTTGGGCCCCCGGAACCTCGGGCCCCCGGAACCTCGGGCCCCCGGAACCTCGGGCCCCCGGAACCCCGGGCCCCCGGAACCCCGGGCCCCCGGGCCCCCGGCCCCTGGACATCGGTCGCCGGACGGGCTGAACGGCGAAACTAGTGCCGTGACCGGCAAAGCCTGCCGGGAGGGTCACTAGGCCGGCGCCGTCACGAAGTCGATCAGGTGTTCAACCGAGCCCAGCAGCGCCGGCTCCAGATCCTTGTACGAGCGGACCGTCGACAGGATGCGCTGCCACGCCGCGCCCGTGTTCTCCGGCCAGCCCAGTGACCGGCACACGCCCGTCTTCCAGTCCAGGCCGCGGGGCACCACCGGCCAGGAGCCGATGCCCACCGACGCCGGCTTCACCGCCTCCCAGATGTCGATGTACGGGTGGCCCACCACCAGCACGTTCGTGTCGGTGACCTCGGCCGCGATTCTCGACTCCTTGGAGCCGGGAACCAGGTGGTCGACCAGGACGCCCAGTCGCGCATCCGGGCCGGGGGCGAACGAGCGGACGATGGACGGGAGGTCGTCGACGCCTTCCAGGTACTCCACCACCACACCCTCGATGCGCAGGTCGTCGCCCCAGACCCGTTCGACCAACTCCGCGTCGTGCCGGCCCTCCACGTAGATCCGGCCCGCCCGCGCCACCCGGGCCCGCGCCCCGGGGACCGCCACGGAACCGGAGGCCGTGCGGGCGGGGCGGGCCGGGCCGGTCGCCGAGGGGCGTACGAGAGTGATGACGCGGCCCTCCAGGAGGAAGCCGCGCGGTTCCATCGGGAACACCCGGTGCTTGCCGAAACGGTCCTCCAGCGTCACCGTCGGGCCCTGCGCCGTCTTCTCGCAGCGGATCACCGCACCGCAGAAGCCGGTGGAGACCTCCTCCACGACCAGATCGGGCTCGGCGGGGACCTCGGGGACGGGAGCGGACTTCTTCCAGGGCGGGGTCAGGTCCGGGTGGTAGCTGCGCATCGGACGACGATAGGACGGGAACCGGTCACGACACGCCGAAGGCGGCGGACAGCCGGTCACGTTGTGCCCGTACGAACGCCGCGTCCACGACGGCCCCGTGCCCCGGTACATACACCGCGTCCTCGCCGCCCAGCGCCAGCAGCCGGTCCAGCGCGGCCGGCCAGCGCGACGGGATCGCGTCCGGGCCCGCCTGCGGTTCGCCCGATTCCTCGACCAGGTCGCCGCAGAGGACCACGGCCGGGGAGCCGGGCACGAGGGCGACGAGGTCGTGGCCGCTGTGGGCGGGGCCCACGTTCGCCAGCAGCACCTGACGGCCGCCGCCCAGGTCGAGCGTCCATTCGCCGCACACCTGGTGGTGCGGCGCCACCAGGACGTCCGCCGCCTGCGCCGCGTCCTCCTCGGACACCCCGTGGCGTACCGCGTCGGCGTACAGCTCGTCCGCACTGCCGGTGAGGAGAGCGGCCGTACCGATCGCGCCGTACACCTCCGCCCCGGCGAATGCCGCGGTGCCGAGCACATGGTCGAAATGAGGGTGACTGAGTGCGATATGCGTCACCCTCCGGCCGGTCATGCCCTGCACCTGGGTCCGTATCTCCACACCTTCGCGCAGCGTCGATCCTGTGTCGAAGAGCAGGGCCGCCTCCGCTCCGACCACCAGTGCGACCGTGGCATCCCACCCGGGGAGCCTCCGACGGCCCACACCGTTGCCCAGTCGCTCCCAGCCGAACTCTTCCCAAGACGCGTTCATGCGGCGACGCTATCGGCAACGACCTGCACAGTGTCGGGGTAGCGTGGCCGGTCGCCCTTGCTTGGGCCCCACCCGACCGCCGTACACTGGCGGGGGATCGCTGGCACTCGTACGCATCGAGTGCCAGGAATCACCGGAGATCGACCAGAACCACCGAGGAAACACAGCTGGAGGTGTGCGCCATGCTCAGCGAACGCAGACTCGAAGTGCTGCGCGCCATCGTCCAGGACTATGTCGGCACCGAGGAGCCCGTCGGCTCCAAGGCGCTCACCGAGCGGCACAAGCTGGGGGTCTCCCCGGCCACTGTCCGCAACGACATGGCTGTGCTGGAGGACGAGGGTTTCATCGCCCAGCCCCACACCAGCGCGGGTCGCATCCCGACGGACAAGGGCTACCGGCTCTTCGTCGACAAGCTCGCAGGGGTCAAGCCCCTGTCGTCGCCGGAGCGCAGGGCCATCCAGAACTTCCTCGACGGCGCGGTCGACCTCGACGATGTCGTGGGCCGCACCGTACGGCTGCTCGCGCAGTTGACCCGGCAGGTCGCCGTCGTGCAGTACCCCTCGCTGACCCGGTCCACGGTTCGGCATGTGGAACTGCTGTCGCTGGCGCCCGCCCGGCTGATGCTCGTGCTGATCACGGACACCGGCCGGGTCGAACAGCGCATGATCGACTGTCCCGCGCCGTTCGGTGAGACCTCTCTCGCCGATCTGCGGGCCCGGCTCAACAGCCGGGTCGTGGGACGCCGGTTCTCGGACGTCCCGCAGCTGGTGCAGGACCTGCCGGAATCCTTCGAGAGCGAGGACCGGGGAACCGTGTCCACCGTGCTCTCCACCCTGCTCGAAACCCTCGTCGAGGAGACGGAGGAGCGGCTGATGATCGGCGGCACCTCCAACCTCACCCGCTTCGGGCATGACTTCCCTCTGATGATCCGGCCGGTGCTGGAGGCACTGGAGGAGCAGGTCGTGCTGCTGAAGCTGCTCGGCGAGGCCAAGGACTCGGGCATGACCGTACGTATCGGGCACGAGAACGCCCACGAGGGACTCAACTCCACGTCCGTCGTCGCGGTCGGCTACGGTTCGGGCGACGAGGCAGTCGCCAAACTCGGCGTGGTCGGACCGACCCGCATGGACTACCCCGGAACGATGGGAGCGGTACGCGCAGTGGCACGTTACGTCGGACAGATCCTGGCGGAGTCGTAAGTGGCCACGGACTACTACGCCGTTCTCGGCGTGCGCCGCGACGCATCTCAGGACGAGATCAAGAAGGCCTTCCGGCGGCTCGCACGCGAGCTGCATCCGGATGTCAACCCCGATCCGAAGACCCAGGAGCGGTTCAAGGAGATCAACGCCGCCTACGAGGTGTTGTCGGACCCGCAGAAGAAGCAGGTCTACGACCTCGGCGGCGACCCGCTGTCCGCCTCCGGCGGCGGTGGCGCGGGCGGATTCGGACAGGGTGGCTTCGGCAACTTCTCCGACATCATGGACGCGTTCTTCGGCACGGCGTCGCAGCGCGGACCGCGGTCGCGCACCCGGCGCGGCCAGGACGCGATGATCCGGCTGGAGATCGATCTCGCCGAGGCGGCGTTCGGCACCACCAAGGACATCCAGGTCGACACGGCCGTCGTCTGTACGACCTGCAACGGCGAGGGCGCCGCACCCGGCACCTCCGCCCAGACCTGTGACATGTGCCGCGGCCGCGGCGAGGTCTCCCAGGTCACCCGGTCGTTCCTCGGCCAGGTCATGACCTCGCGGCCCTGCCCGCAGTGCCAGGGCTTCGGCACGGTCGTGCCGACCCCGTGCCCGGAGTGCGCCGGTGACGGCCGCATCCGTTCGCGGCGCACGCTCACCGTGAAGATCCCCGCCGGTGTCGACAACGGCACCCGCATCCAGCTCGCGGGCGAGGGCGAGGTCGGCCCCGGCGGCGGCCCGGCCGGCGACCTGTACGTCGAGATCCATGAGCTGCCGCACGCGGTGTTCCAGCGACGCGGCGACGATCTGCACTGCACGGTCACCATCCCCATGACGGCGGGCGCGCTCGGCACCAAGGTGCCGCTGGAGACGCTCGACGGCCTGGAGGAGGTCGACATCCGGCCGGGCACCCAGTCCGGCCAGTCGGTCCCGCTGCACGGCCGCGGCATCACGCATCTGCGCGGCGGCGGGCGCGGCGATCTGATCGTGCACGTCGAGGTGATGACCCCGTCGAAGCTGGACCCGGAGCAGGAGCGACTGCTGCGGGAGCTGGCGAAGCTGCGTGGCGAGGAGCGGCCCACCGGTCAGTTCCAGCCAGGGCAACAGGGACTCTTCTCCCGCCTGAAGGATGCGTTCAACGGCCGCTGAGGACCGTCCGCACCCCGCTGTTCCCTTGCGCCGTAGCGCCCGCCCGTCCCCGGACCGGCGGGCGCTGCTGCGTTCCGCGTATACCGCTCCGGCCATGCCGTGGCTGATTCGGCAGGGTGCACAGGACGTGACACGATGCGGTCATGTCATCCGCGTTGACCGATCTCTGCCGGTATCCGGTCGTGCAGGCCCCGATGGCGGGCGGTGTGTCCTGTCCGCAGCTCGTGTCGGCCGTTGCCGAAGCCGGTGGGCTCGGCTTCCTGGCCGCCGGGTACAAGACGGCGGACGGCATGTACAACGAGATCAAACAGCTGCGCAGAATGACCGGTCAGCCGTTCGGCGTCAACCTCTTCATGCCGCAGCCGAACCTTGCCGACCCGAGCGCCGTCGAGGTGTACCGGCACCAGCTCGCCGGTGAGGCCGCCTGGTACGAGACCCCGCTCGGTGACCCGGACTCCAGCGGTGACGACGGCTACGAGGCCAAGCTCGCGATTCTCCTGGAAGACCCCGTTCCGGTGGTCTCCTTCACGTTCGGCTGCCCCACCCGCGACGCCCTCGACGCGCTCGCCGGAGTCGGTACGTACACCGTCGTGACGGTCACCTCGCCCGAGGAGGCCCAGGTCGCCCAGTGGGCGGGCGCCGACGCGATCTGTGTCCAGGGCGTCGAGGCGGGCGGCCATCGGTCCACCCACCGCGACGACCCGCAGACCGACGACACCGGCATCGGGCTGCTCTCCCTGGTGGCCCAGGTCCGTGAGACCGTCCAGCTGCCGCTCATCGCGTCCGGCGGCATCATGCGCGGCTCCCAGATCGCGGCGGTTGTCGCGGCGGGCGCGGAGGCGGCGCAGCTCGGCACGGCATTCCTGGTCTGCCCCGAGTCCGGCGCCCATCTGCTGCACAAGCAGGCGCTGACCAACCCGCTGTTCGTGCGGACGGCCCTGACCCGGGCGTTCTCCGGGCGCCCCGCCCGCGGCCTCGTCAACCGCTTCGTGTGCGAGCACGGACCGTACGCCCCCGCCGCCTACCCGCAGGTGCACCATGTCACCAGCGGGCTGCGCAAGGCCGCGGCCAGGGCCGGGGATGCGCAGGGAATGGCCCTGTGGGCGGGCCAGGGTCACCGCATGGCACGCGAGTTGCCGGCTGGCCGGCTGGTCGAGCTGCTCGCCGAAGAACTGGACGCCGCACGTGCGGCACTGAGCACAAGGAGCACGCAGTGACCGCACCGGTCTTCGTCGTCGAACAGGTCCCCGCCGGGCCCGAGTTCGTCCTGGACGGTCCCGAGGGGCGGCACGCCGTTTCGGTCAAGCGGCTGCAGGCCGGTGAGGACGTCGTCCTGACGGACGGGCACGGCCGGTGGACGGAAGGGGTCGTGCGGGCCGCCGAGGGCAAGGACCGGCTGGTGGTGACGGACCTCTGCACGGTCCACGAGGAGCCCCGTCCCACACCCCGCATCACCGTGGTCCAGGCGCTCCCCAAGGGTGACCGCGGCGAGGTCGCCGTCGAGACGATGACGGAGACGGGCGTCGACGTGATCGTGCCGTGGCAGGCTTCGCGCTGCATCACCCAGTGGAAGGGCGACCGCGGTCTCAAGGCCCTCGCGAAGTGGCGGAACACGGCCCGCGAGGCGGGCAAGCAGTCGCGCCGGGTGCGATTCCCTGAGGTGACGGACGCACTGACGACCAAACAGGTTGCCGCACTTCTGGCCACAGCCGACTTCGCGGCCGTCCTGCACGAGGACCGGGGGTACGACAGCGAGCCGCTGGCCACCGTCGGACTGCCTGCAGGGGGCGAGATCGTCCTGGTCGTGGGCCCCGAGGGCGGTGTGTCGCCCGAGGAACTGGCGGCCTTCGCCGAGGCGGGCGCCCGGACCTGCCGGCTCGGCCGGAGCGTCCTGCGCACCTCGACGGCGGGCACCGCGGCGACGGCACTGCTGCTGGGGCGTACCGGCCGCTGGGCGTAACCGCCGTATACAACACGTCCGGTGTGGCTGCAAGCGGTCTACCGCCCCGCGGGGGAGTGGTGGGATCCTGCCACGTATGGGGACATTGAGGGCATTGAGTCCATGGGGTCGCGGCCGGACCCATCGCATTCCGGCCGTACTGTGCCTCGTCGGTGTGGCGGTTGCGGGGGCCGTCTCCTGTGAGCCGATCGACGGGCTGAACTCCGCGTCCGTCGCCCTGACCGCCGACCGGACCGGCACCGCGGCGCTGGAGCGCAAAGGGGTCGATGTGCAGTGGCTGAACTGCACGGCCGAGGTCGAGGGCGGCGGTACGACGCCGCCCTCGTCCTCGCGCTCCGCGTCCGTGCGGCAGGTGGCGCACGTCGACTGCCGCGGCCGGACCGCGGGCGGCAAGGACGTCACACTCGTCGGCAAGGTCACGAAGGAGGTCAACGGGCTTTGTGTACGGGGGGACTTGACCGGGAAGGTCGGCGGCAGGACCGTCCTGCGGGCCGATGTGCTCGGCAACTGTCACGCCGCCCCCTCGACCGGCGGCGTGACGCCGCCGACGGGTGGTGGAAGCGGTGGTGGCGGCGGCCGTGCCCGGCCGACCGTCACTGTGACCGTCACGGTGACCGGATATCCGCAGGGCAAGTGAGTGCGTCCGACACGCGGACGGGGGCGGACTCCGGCCAACCCCGTTCCCCGGAGCACGACCGCAGCCTAGGGTGATCGATGTGACACAGCCTGCCTATCTCCGGTACCCCCATGTCCAGGGCGAATTGATCGCCTTCACCGCCGAGGACGATGTCTGGCTGGCGCCGCTCGACGGCGGCCGGGCCTGGCGCGTCAGCGCCGACAACCGGCCCGTCCGCCAGCCGCGCATATCGCCCGACGGCACCCACGTCGCCTGGACATCCACCCGGGACGGCGCCCCCGAGGTGCACCTCGCCCCCGTCGACGGAGGCCCTTCGAAGCGGCTGACCTACTGGGGCGACGCGCGGACCACCGTACGCGGCTGGACCCCCGAGGGCGACGTCCTGGTCACCAGCACCCAGGGGCAGGTGTCGCTGCGCCGCAGCTGGGCCCGGGCCGTCCCGGTCGACGGCGGGCCCGCGCGGACCCTGCCGTACGGTCCGGTCGGCTCCCTCGCGTACGGACCCGGCGGACGGGTCCTGCTGCTCTCCGCCACCATGGGGCGCGAGGCCGCCACCTGGAAGCGCTACCGGGGCGGCACGGCGGGCAAGTTGTGGCTCGCGCAAGCACCCGCGGAGGGCCAGGGGCCGGACGGCGTCGCGGACTTCGTACGGATCCACGAGGGCCTCGACGGCAACATCGAATGCCCGATGTGGGTCGGCGACCGTCTCGCCTTCCTCTCCGACCACGAAAGCGTCGGCGCGCTCTACTCCTCGCTCCCCGACGGCTCCGACCTGCGTCGGCACACCGAGGCCGAGGGCTTCTACGCCCGCCACGCGACGACCGACGGCACCCGCGTCAGCTACGCCTCGGCCGGTGAGCTCTGGCTGCTCGACGACCTGGAAGGCGCCGGGCCCCGGCGTCTCGACATCCGCCTCGGCGGCCAGCGCGCCGACCTCCAGCCGCACTCCGTGCACGCCGGGAGCCACCTCGACTCGGCGTCCCCGGACCGTACCGGCCGCGGCAGTGCCGTCGGGACGCGCGGCGCCGTCCACTGGGTCACCCACCGCGAGGGCCCGGCCCGCGCACTGGCCGTCGAACCCGGGGTGCGGGCCAGACTGCCCCGTACCTTCCAGGCCGACGGCGATCAGCACGTCGTCTGGGTCACCGACGCGGAGGGCGACGACGCCCTGGAGTGCGTACCCGCCACCGGAACCGCTCCGGGCACCGCACCGCGCCGACTGGCCGCCGGCCGGCTCGGCAGGGTGCTCGACCTGGCGGCGGCCGCCGACGGCAGCCGGTTCGCCGTCGCCTCGCACGACGGCCGGATCCTGATCGTCGAGCGGGAGAGCGGCGAGGTCCACGAGGTCGACCGCAGCGAACACGGCGACGCCTCCGGACTCGTCTTCTCGCCGGACTCGGCATGGCTCGCCTGGTCCCACCCCGGGCCCGAGCCGCTGAGCCAGCTCAAACTCGCGCACCTCGCCGATCTGTCGGTCGCCGAGGCCACGCCGCTCCGCTTCCGGGACTACGCCCCCGCGTTCACCGTCGACGGCAAGCACCTCGCCTTCCTCTCCGAGCGGGCCTTCGACCCGGTCTACGACGCGCACGTCTTCGACCTGGCCTTCGTCGGCGCCTGCCGCCCGCACCTGCTGACGCTCGCCGCCACCACGCCCTCCCCGTTCGGGCCACAGCGCCACGGCCGCCCGACCGAGAAGGAGAAGAGCTCCGGCGACGGCGACCAGGACAACCCCACCGCGCTGCCCGTCACCAGGATCGACCTCGACGGGCTCGCCGACCGGATCGTGCCGCTGCCCGTCGAGGCCGCCCGCTACTCCTCGCTGCGCGCGGCGAAGGACGGACTGCTGTGGCTGCGACACCCGGTGACGGGCGTGCTCGGTACGGCAGGGGCGACGCCGGACTCCCAGGGACCGGAGACCGTCCTGGAGCGGTACGACCTGGAGAAACTGCACAGCGACGAACTCGCCTCCGACGTCAGCCGGTTCGCCGTCAGCGGCGACGGCAAGCGGCTGGTCCTGCACACCCGGGGCAAGCTGCGCGTCGTACCCGCCGACAGCCGTGTCCCGGCGGGCTCCGACGACGACCACGACTGCGGCAGCGACAACAACGTCACCGTCGACCTCTCCCGGATCCGCCGGACCGTCGAACCGGCCGCCGAATGGCGCCAGATGTACGACGAGGCCGGCCGCATCATGCGCGACAACTTCTGGCGGCCCGACATGGGCGGCGTCGACTGGGACGGCGTCCTCGACCGCTACCGGCCGGTGCTGGCGCGCGTCGCCACCCATGACGACCTCGTCGACCTGCTCTGGGAGGTGCAGGGGGAGCTCGGCACCTCGCACGCGTATGTGACGCCGCAGGGCGGCCGGCACGACGACGCGAGCCGACAGGGGCTGCTCGGCGCCGACATCTCCCGCACGGACGAAGGCCATTGGCGTATCGACCGGATCCTGCCGTCCGAGACGTCCGACCCGGCAGCCCGCTCGCCGCTCGCCGCGCCCGGCGTCGCGGTCCGCGCCGGGGACGCGATCCTCGCCGTCGACGGGCAGGAGATCGACCCCCTGACCGGGCCCGGGCCCCTGCTCACCGGCTCGGCGGGCAAGCCGGTCGAGCTGACCGTCTCGCCGGCGGACGGCGGCAACCTGCGTCATGTCGTCGTCGTGCCGACCGCGGACGAGGAGGCGCTGCGGTACCACGCGTGGGTCGCGGACCGGCGGGCGTACGTGCACGAGCAGTCCGGCGGACGCCTCGGCTACCTCCACGTCCCCGACATGGTCGGCTCCGGCTGGGCGCAGCTCCACCGGGACCTGCGGGTCGAAGTGGCCCGTGAGGGGCTGGTGGTGGACGTACGGGAGAACCGCGGCGGTCACACGTCGCAGCTGGTCGTGGAGAAGCTGGCCCGCCGCATCGTCGGCTGGGACCTGCCGCGCGGCAGGCAGCCGTACAGCTACCCCGGGGACGCGCCGCGCGGTCCGGTGGTGGCCGTGGCGAACGAGTTCTCCGGCTCGGACGGCGACATCGTGAACGCGGCGATCAAGGCGCTCGGGATCGGGCCGGTGGTCGGTACGCGGACGTGGGGCGGCGTGGTCGGCATCGACAGCCGGTACCGGCTGGTCGACGGCACGCTGGTCACGCAGCCCAAGTACGCGTTCTGGCTCGAGGGGTACGGCTGGGGTGTGGAGAACCACGGGGTGGACCCGGACGTGGAGGTCGTGATGGCGCCCCAGGACCATGCGGCGGGGCGGGATCCGCAGCTGGACGCGGCGATCCGGATCGCGCTGGAGGGGCTCGCGGAGAGCCCGGCGAAGTCGGCACCGGGTCTGCCGGGGTAGGGGGCCGGGGCCTTTCTTCCGGATCCGGCCCGATCCGGAAGAAAGGCCCTCGTTCCCCTGCCCGCCCGTTCCCGGGACCGGAGCTCCGCCCCCGGTTTCGGGAACGGGGCAACCGCGCCCGATAGCATGCCCGTGTACGGATCAACCACGCGACCGAGGAGCCCGGCCATGGCGGGAGAACCGCAGCCCGACTGCCTGTTCTGCAAGATCGTCTCGGGAGAGGTCCCGGCAACCATCGTCCGCGAGACCGAGACGACCGTCGCCTTCCGCGACATCAACCCCCAGGCCCCCACCCACATCCTCGTCATCCCCCGCGTCCACCACCGCGACGCCGCCACCCTCGCCGCCGCCGAGCCGCAGATCGCCGCCGACATACTGCGCGAGGCCGCGAACATCGCCGCCGACGAGAAGATCACCGACACCGGTTACCGGGTCGTCTTCAACACCGGCACCGGTGCCGGGCAGACCGTCTTCCACGCGCACGCCCACGTCCTGGGCGGCCGCGGACTGCAGTGGCCGCCCGGATAACGCCGAAACCACCCGAATCGCAGGCCGCCGCACCCATGTCCGTACGCGAACTCGTCGTCCTCGGCACCGCCAGCCAGGTCCCCACCCGGCACCGCAACCACAACGGCTATCTGCTGCGCTGGGACGGCGAGGGCATCCTCTTCGACCCCGGTGAGGGCACCCAGCGCCAGATGCTGCGCGCCGGTGTCGCCGCGCACGACATCAACCGGATCTGCGTCACGCACTTCCACGGCGACCACTCCCTCGGCCTTGCCGGGGTGATCCAGCGCATCAATCTCGACCAGGTCCCGCACCCCGTCACCGCGCACTACCCGGCGAGCGGGCAGCGCTTCTTCGAGCGGCTGCGGTACGCGACCGCCTACCGCGAGACCGTCGCGCTGACCGAGGCCCCGGTCGCCACCGACGGGGTCCTCGCCGAGACCGCCGCGTACACCCTGCACGCCCACCGGCTCTCCCACCCCGTCGAGTCGTACGGCTACCGCCTCGTCGAGCCCGACCGGCAGCGCATGCTGCCCGACCGGCTCGCCGAGCACGGGATCAGCGGGCCGGACGTCGGACGGATCCAGCGCGAGGGCTCGCTGGACGGCGTCGGCCTCGACGAGGTCTCCGAGCGCAGGCGCGGCCAGCGCTTCGCGTTCATCATGGACACGAGGCTCTGCGACGGCGTGTACACGCTTGCCGAGGGGTGCGACCTGCTGGTCATCGAGTCGACCTTCCTCGACGAGGACGAACGGCTCGCCACCGACCACGGTCATCTCACCGCCGGACAGGCGGCCCGGGTGGCCCGGGAGGCGGGCGTACGGCATCTCGTGCTGACGCATTTCTCGCAGCGGTACGGAGATCCGGGCGCCTTCGCCACCCAGGCCCGCGCCGCCGGGTTCGAGGGCGAACTGACCATCGCCCAGGACCTGATCAGCGTTCCCGTCCCGAGCCGACATCAACAGCAGCAGTAACCAGCAGCAGCGAGAGTGAGCGAGCAACCCGTGCAACTCCCCAAGGCAGAACTCCACCTCCACATCGAAGGAACCCTCGAACCCGGGCTGGCCTTCGCCCTTGCCGAACGGGGTGGCGTGGAGCTGCCGTACGCGAACACCGAAGAGCTGCGCACCGCCTATCTCTTCGACGATCTGCAGTCCTTCCTGAACCTCTATTACGCGCTGATGGCCGTCCTGCGCACCGAGGAGGACTTCGAGCAGCTCGCCGACGCCTACCTCACCCGCGCGGCCGCCCAGGGCGTCCGCCACGCGGAGATCTTCTTCGACCCGCAGGCGCACACCGCCCGCGGCGTCCCGATCGGCACCGTCGTCGAAGGACTCGGCCGGGCGCTCGACCGCAGCGAGGAGAAGCACGGCATCTCCACCCAGCTGATCATGTGTTTCCTGCGCGACCAGTCCGCCGAATCGGCCCTGGAGACCCTCGACGCCGCGAAGCCGTACCTGCACCGGATCAGCGCCGTCGGCCTGGACTCGGCGGAGGTCGGGCATCCGCCCGCGAAGTTCCGTGAGGTGTACGAGGCGGCCGGGGCGCTCGGGCTGCGGAAGGTCGCCCACGCCGGCGAGGAAGGTCCGCCGGAGTACATCCGGGAGGCGCTCGACGTCCTCGGGGTCGAGCGCATCGACCACGGGCTGCGCTGCATGGAGGACCCGGACCTGGTGAAGCGGCTCGTCGCCGAGCGGGTGCCGCTCACGCTCTGCCCGCTGTCCAACGTACGGCTGCGCGCCGTCGACACCCTGGAGGACCACCCGCTGCGGGCGATGCTGGACGCCGGGCTGCTCTGCACGGTGAACTCCGACGACCCCGCGTACTTCGGCGGATACGTCGGAGACACCTTCCACGCCGTCCACGAGGCGCTCGGACTGGAGCGTGAGCAGCTGCGCACCCTGGCCCGCAACTCCTTCGAGGCGGCCTTCCTCGACCACGACGAGGAGCGCAGGTCGCGCTACCTGTCGGAGGTCGAGGCGTACGCGTTCGACTGACCGCCCGCGCCCGACGGACCGGCCGTCCGGAACGCGTTCCTGCCGAGGCGCCTGCGGCGCAGCGCGGGCACGCTGATCTCCGTGACGGCCTGTTCGGGCGAGCCCATCTTCGGCACCGCGCCGGACAGCGTGCCGGTGGTCGCGGCGAGCAGCGCCGCGGGGGCTCCGCCGCGGCGGCGGACGGAGCCGGGCACCAGCGGACGGCCGCCGGTGTGCAGCGCGACGGCCGTGACCGGGGCGGCGACCAGCAGGGTCACGGCGCCCAGGATCAGGCCCATCACCGGGTAGCCGGCCGTCTCGGACAGCACACTGCCGAGGACCGGGCCGCAGGCCACGCCGACGGACGACGCGGAGCCCGCGAGGACCGCCCAGCGGCCCCGTACATCCAGTGACGCGGCCAGACCGATCAGATACGACAGGACCACCGGGTAGACGGTGTTCCACGTGATCTCACCGGTGGCGAACGAGCCGAGCCCGGCGGCCGACGAGCTGAGCACGATGCTGCCCGCGATGATCACGGTGCCGAGACCGATCGGGACGGCTCGGCCGAGTCTGGCGCCCAGCACTCCGGCGCCCATCACGCCGAGCAGGCCGGCGCCGAGCGCGGCGGCGAACACCGCGCCGATGGTGACCTCGGAGAGCCCGGCCTGGGACGCACCGATCCGGCTGCTGACCCCCCACAGGGCGTTCTGCGCCATCGACCAGACGAGCATGCCGCCCGCCAGCACCAGACCGGAGCGGCGGTGCGGCAGCCGGCCGCCCACCGGTGCCGTCGAACCGGTGGGCGCCGAGCCGCCGAGCCGCGCGGTGGCGGGCCAGACGAGCAGGGCGACCAGGGCGATCGAGGCGAACGGCAGCCGGTGGCCGCCACCCAGGTGAGGGATCGTCAGATAGAGGGCGCCCGCGGTCGCGGAGACACTCAGCAGGCCCAGGGACGAGGTCCGGTGCGGGTCGCGCTGCGCGGCGATACCGGCCGCGGCCACTGCCGTCGCCGTACCCGAGCCGAGCCCGCCGATCACCGCGCCCATGACCACGAGGGGCACGGAACCGGCCAGCGCGGCGCACCCGTAGCCCACCACGGCCAGCGCCAGTCCGGCCAGCGCCAGTCCGGCCCGCGCCGGTCTCCGCGACCCGTACCGCTCGGCCCGGCCCGCCAGTGTGAACCCGGCGGTGGCCGAACTCAGCAGGAGCGCGCTGCCGACCAGACCCGCCTGGGCCGCGCTGAGGCCCAGATGGGTGGAGAGCCGGCCGACGATGGTGGGGAGCAGATAGGCGGCGAGGTAACCGGCGGTGAACACGGCGACCAGGGGCCACGCGGCGCGAGGGCGCGGGGACATGGGCGTTCCTGAAGACATGCCGGAGGAGGCAGGGAAGGCGGGGAGGGGTACAGCGGGGGGACGTGGCACTCGTCGGTGTCGATCGGCGACGGTGCGTGCGGGCCAATTTGTATCAAGTGCGCACAGTCGACCGAAAGCCACCCCTGAGTGATCTGGGTCACATTAGTGTTTGCCACCTTGCGAAGCGGGTAGCAGCGCATGTTTATGCAGGTCAGTGTTGGTGTGCGCAGACCCCGGGCGGGTCGGGCACCGGTCCGGCTCACGCTCGCCCGGCGCGACGGCGCGGACCCACCGTATGCAGGGGGAATCGGGCACACTGGCCGGATCTGCCACGAGCGGGGAGTGCAAGGTGAGCACAGACAATCCAGCCATCGACCCACTGGACGGGCTGCGTGCCCCGCAGGACCCGGACTGCGATGTGTTCCTCACCGGCACGGTCTTCCTCGACATCGTCTTCACCGGCCTGGACAGCGCCCCGGTCCGCGGCACCGAGTCATGGGCGCGCGGCATGGGCTCCAGCCCCGGCGGCGTCGCCAACATGGCCACCGCACTGGCCCGGCTCGGACTGCACACCTCGCTCGCCGCCGCGTTCGGCGACGACCACTACGGGGAGTACTGCTGGGACGCCCTCGAACAGGGCGAGGGCATCGACCTCTCGATGTCGCACACCGTCCCCGGCTGGCACTCGCCGGTGACCGTCTCCATGGCGTACGAGGGCGAGCGGACGATGGTCTCGCACGGACACGAGGCCCCGCCACCCGCCGCCCCCTCGCACGCGGACCGGGCCTTCCCGTGCTGCCCGCCGCGCGCCCGCGCCGCCGTCGCCTCGCTGACGCCCGGCCGCAGCGAGCCGTGGGTCGCCGTCGCGGCCCGGCACGGCGCCCGGATCTTCGCCGACGTCGGCTGGGACGAGACCGGCCGCTGGGACCTGGACGCGCTGCCCGACCTGCGGCACTGCCAGGCGTTCCTGCCCAACGCGGAGGAGGCGATGCGCTACACCCGTACCGACTGCCCCCGTGCCGCCGCCCGCGCCCTCGCCGAACGGGTGCCGCTCGCCGTCGTCACGCTGGGCGCGGAGGGCGCCTACGCGGTGGACGCGGCGACCGGCGTCACCGCCGAGGTGCCCGCGATCGAGGTCGAGGCCCTCGACCCGACCGGCGCGGGCGATGTCTTCGTCGCCGGGTTCGTCACCGGCACCCTGGCGGACTGGCCGCTGGCCGACCGGCTGGCCTTCGCCGGACTGACCGCGGCGCTCTCCGTCCAGGAGTTCGGCGGGTCCCTGTCGGCGCCGGGCTGGGCGGAGATCGCCGCCTGGTGGCAGCGGGTCCGCACCTGCGACGGGCAGGATCCGGCGGCCCTCCAGCGGTACGCGTTCCTGGAGCATCTGCTTCCCGCCGCCGCCCGGCCCTGGCCGCTGCGCCGGGCCGTACCGACGATCGGCTTCCGCCACCCCGCGTGACGCGGCCACAGAGGTTCGCATCGTGTGCGAAAAAGCCCTCGGCGTTGTCCGTGCGGAGTCGTAGGCTTGGTTCCAGAGGTTGTCGAGCGGCGAGAACCCTGCAACGGGAGGTATGTGCAGGCCCGAGGGCTGGCCCATGACTCAGACACCCACACAGCCGCAGGCGCGTGCCCAGATCAGGATCCCGGCCGCACACCCCATGGTGATGCTCCTGGGATCGGGCGACTCGCTGCTGCGCGTGATCGAAACGGCGTTCCCGACGGCCGATATTCATGTCCGGGGCAACGAAATCCGAGCCACGGGTGACGCAGCCGATGTCGCTCTGATTCAGCGCTTGTTCGACGAGATGATGCTCGTGCTCCGCACCGGGCAGCCGATGACGGAGGACGCAGTGGAACGTTCGATCGCCATGCTCCGGGCGAGCGGCAACGGGGAGGGGGAGCCGCAGGGCGAGACGCCCGCAGAGGTGCTCACCCAGAACATCCTCTCCAATCGCGGTCGCACGATCCGCCCTAAGACGCTCAACCAGAAGCGCTACGTCGACGCCATCGACAAGCACACGATCGTCTTCAGCATCGGACCCGCCGGTACCGGCAAGACGTATCTCGCCATGGCGAAGGCGGTCCAGGCCCTGCAGTCCAAGCAGGTCAGCCGGATCATTCTGACCAGGCCCGCCGTCGAGGCGGGGGAGCGGCTCGGGTTCCTGCCCGGCACACTTTTCGACAAGATCGACCCGTATCTGCGCCCGCTCTACGACGCGCTGCACGACATGCTCGACCCCGACTCGATCCCGCGGCTGATGGCGGCGGGCACGATCGAGGTGGCGCCGCTGGCCTATATGCGTGGCAGGACGCTCAATGACGCGTTCATCATTCTCGACGAGGCGCAGAACACCAGCGCCGAGCAGATGAAGATGTTCCTGACCCGGCTCGGCTTCGACTCGAAGATCGTCGTCACCGGTGACATCACCCAGGTCGACCTGCCGAATGGCACCAGGAGCGGTCTGCGCCAGGTCCAGGACATCCTGGAAGGCGTGCCGGACGTGCACTTCTCCCGGCTCACCTCCCAGGATGTCGTCCGGCACAAGCTGGTCGGCCGTATCGTCGACGCGTACGAGAAGTACGACAACCGAGACAGCCACAAACGGAAGTAGTCGCAGCGCACCATGTCGATCGACGTCAACAACGAGTCCGGAACCGAGGTCGACGAGCAGGCGATCCTCGACATCGCCCGCTATGCGCTCGCACGGATGCGGATCCACCCGCTCTCCGAACTCTCGGTGATCGTGGTGGACGCCGACGCCATGGAGCAGCTCCACATCCAGTGGATGGACCTGCCGGGTCCGACGGATGTCATGTCCTTCCCGATGGACGAACTGCGTCCGCCGGCGAAGGACGACGAGGAGCCCCCGCAGGGGCTCCTCGGTGACATCGTGCTCTGCCCGGAGGTCGCGAAGAAGCAGGGCGAGGACGCGGAGACCCAGCACTCCATGGACGAGGAGCTCCAGCTCCTCACCGTCCACGGGGTGCTGCATCTGCTGGGGTACGACCACGAGGAGCCGGACGAGAAGGCCGAGATGTTCGGTCTCCAGGCGGCGATCGTGGACGGCTGGCGCGCCGAGCACGGCCTGACCGGTCCGTCGCCCGCCCCCACCGTCTCGTGAGCGTCCCCCTCGTCCTGGGTGCCGTTCTGCTGGTCGTGTTCGGCTGGCTGGCGGCCTGCGCCGAGGCGGGCATCGCCCGCACGTCGAGCTTCCGGGCGGCCGAGGCGGTGCGCTCCGGGCGGCGTGGCAGCGACAAGCTGGAACAGGTCGCGGCCGACCCGACCCGCTATCTCAATGTCGCCCTGCTCGTGCGGGTCGCCTGCGAGATGTCGGCCGGCGTGCTCGTCACGTACGTCTGCCTGAAGGAGTTCCCGGAGACCTGGGAGGCGCTGGCCGTCGCGATGGGTGTGATGGTCCTCGTGTCGTACGTCGCCATCGGCGTCTCGCCGCGCACCATCGGGCGGCAGCACCCGCTGAACACGGCGACGGCGGCGGCGTACGTGCTGCTGCCGCTCGCCAGGATCATGGGCCCGATCCCGCAGCTGCTGATCCTCCTCGGCAACGCGCTCACCCCCGGCAAGGGGTTCCGCAAGGGCCCGTTCGCCAGCGAGGCGGAACTGCGGGCGATGGTCGACCTCGCCGAGCAGGAGTCGCTGATCGAGGACGAGGAGCGGCGCATGGTGCACTCCGTCTTCGAGCTCGGCGACACGCTGGTGCGCGAGGTGATGGTGCCGCGGACGGACCTGGTCTGCATCGAGCGGTACAAGACGATCCGGCAGGCGCTGACCCTGGCCCTGCGCTCCGGGTTCTCCCGGATCCCGGTCACCGGGGAGAACGAGGACGACATCGTCGGGATGGTCTACCTCAAGGACCTGGTCCGCAAGACGCACATCAACCGGGAGTCGGAGGCCGATCCAGTCTCCACGGCGATGCGTCCTGCGGCGTTCGTGCCGGACACCAAGAACGCCGGTGATCTGCTGCGCGAGATGCAGCAGGACCGCAGCCACGTCGCTGTAGTCATCGACGAGTACGGCGGCACGGCGGGCATCGTCACGATCGAGGACATCCTGGAGGAGATCGTCGGTGAGATCACCGACGAGTACGACCGTGAGCTCCCGCCCGTCCAGGAGCTGGAGAACGGCTGCTTCCGGGTGACCGCCCGGCTCGACATCGGCGACCTGGGCGAGCTGTTCGGGGTCGACGCCTTCGACGACGAGGACGTGGAGACGGTCGGCGGACTCCTGGCGAAGGCGCTCGGCCGGGTGCCGATCGCCGGGGCTTCCTCGGTCGTCGATCTGCCCGACCGGCGTCGGCTGCGGCTGACCGCGGAGTCCCCGGCGGGGCGCCGGAACAAGATCGTCACGGTACTGGTGGAGCCGGTGGTGCCGGAGGAGGCAGCAGCGGAATGACTCCGCAGGAGTTGAGGGCGTTCTGCCTGGAGTTCAACGCGAGCGTCGAGGAGTTTCCGTTCGGACCGGAGACCTCGGTGTTCAAGGTGCTCGGCAAGATGTTCGCGCTCAGCACGCTGGACGCACGGCCGCTCACGGTCAATCTGAAGTGCGATCCGGATGACGCGGTGCGGCTGCGGGAGAAGCACGCGGCGATCGCCCCGGGGTGGCACATGAACAAACGGCACTGGAACACGGTGACGGTGTCGGGGGTGCCGGGGCGGCTGCTGCGGGAGCTGATCGAGGACTCGTACGACTTGGTGGTGGCGGGGTTGCCGCGGGCGGAGCGGCTGCGGCTGGACCGGGGGTAGAGCGGGCCCGGACCCGGGGCGCCGCCCCGGACCCGGGCCTCCACCGCCGCAGGGGCTGGCTGCGTCGCCCGCGTGCCGGTCCCGGCCGTCCGCTTCGTATGCTCGGCACATGACTGAGAGCACCGACCTCGGCCCCGAGGACCGCAAGATCGTCACGCTGGCGCGCAGCGCCCGCGCCCGCAACGGTGTGCCGGAGGGCGCGGCCGTACGGGACGAGACCGGACGGACGTATGTCGCGGGCACCGTACAGCTGGAGTCGCTGAAGCTGAGCGCCCTGCAGACCGCCGTCGCGATGGCGGTGGCCAGCGGCGCCACTTCTCTGGAGGCGGCCGCGATCGTCTCCGAGGCGGAGACCCCGTCGGACGCGGACCGCGCGGCGGTACGGGACCTGGGCGGGCCGCAGACCCCGGTGCTGCTGGCCGGACCGGACGGCGCGGTGCGGGTCAGCGTGACGGCCGGCTGAGAGCCTGTCGGGTGACCTTCGATCGGAAAGCGGACGCGGTCTGGTGCGTGCGATTCCAAGGCGCCGGAAGGCCCTCGGATGGGGTCTC
>NZ_JBSFYR010000048.1:0-58058 GCF_053599875.1 Streptomyces sp. NPDC005151
GGGAGACCCCATCCGAGGGCCTTCCGGCGCCTTGGAATCGCACGCACCAGACCGCGTCCGCTTTCCGATCGAAGGTCACCCGACAGGCTCTGAGCGATGCTCCCACCGTCGTACGTCCGGTCAGTACCCGAGTGACAAACCAGGGAGAGCCTTGCAGACACGTCACATATTCCATGCGGTCGACTCACACACCGAGGGCACGGCACCATGTCACAGTGCCCGGCGGAGAACTGCTGATCATGCCCGCCACCACCCAGCACGTGACCGGAGTGAAGATCGCCGGAGTCGCCCCCGGGAACCCGGCACGCGACCTGCCCCGGATCACCGGAAGCTATCTGCTGCTCGACGGCCCCACCCTGCTGCCGCTCGCCCTGCTCGACGGGGCCGCGCTCACCACGCTGCGCACACCGGCCGTGTCAGCACTGGCGATCCGCCACCTCACCGGGCCCGTCCTGCGTCATCTGGTGCTCTTCGGGACCGGCCCCCAGGCGTACGGACACGTTGCCGTGGTGCTCGCGGAACGGCACGTCGAACGCGTCACCGTGATCGGCCGTACCCCGCACCGGGTCGCCGCACTGGTCGAGCACGCCCGCCAACTCGGCGTGAACGCCCGTGCGGGTGAGGAGCACGGGGCCGGGGAGGTTGCCACGGCAGATCTGGTGCTCTGCTGCACCACGTCCGCCACTCCGCTGTTCGACGGCATGCTCGTACCGGACGGGGCGACGGTTGTCGCGGTCGGCTCGCACACCCCGGATGCCCGGGAGGTCGACACCGCTCTCGTGTCACGCTCCGCCGTGATCGTCGAATCGAGGGCGGCGGCTCTGTCGGAGGCGGGCGATCTGCTGATCCCGATGGCGGAACGAGCCTTCAGCGCCGAGGACATCACCGGCAACCTCGCCGACCTGGTGACCGGTCGGATCCCCGACGAGAAGGTGGCTCCCTTCGAGCGTCCCCGGTTCTTCAAAAGTGTCGGAATGGGCTGGGAAGACCTGGCGGTCGCCGCGGCGGTGTACCGTAACTCGGCGCCCTGACCACGTTGTCCACAGGCCGGGAACGGCGGGCCTCAGCGGAAACACACCACTGTATTCTGAGGGCCCGTACGGCGCTGGAGGAACAAAATGGCCCGCCTGACGACGCTCGGCGCCATCTCGGCGCAAGAGCACTTGCGCGACCGAGTGGCGAACGCCCTCAGAGCGGCCCTGATCGCCGGGGACCTCCGTCCGGGCATGATCTACTCCGCACCCGCGCTCGCCGCCGAATTCGGCGTGTCCGCCACCCCGGTCCGTGAGGCCATGCTCGACCTGGCGCGTGAGGGCTTGGTCGAAGCGGTCCGCAACAAGGGCTTTCGGATCACTGAGCTGACCGATCAGGACCTCGACGACTTCACGGAACTCCGGGCCATGATCGAGGTCCCCACCGTCGGCCGCATCGCCCGGATGGGCAAGACCAGGGAGCTGAAGGCGCTGCGGCCGCTCGCCCTGGCGATCGTTGCCGCCGCTGCCGAGCACGACATCATCGGCTATCTGGAGGCCGACCGTCGCTTCCATCTCGAACTGCTCGGACTGGCCGGTAACCGCAGGCTGGTGGAGGAAGTCGGCAACCTGCGCAAGCGATCGCGACTCTTCGGGCTGAACCGACTTGCCGCGAATGGACAGCTGGTCACATCGGCCGAGGAGCATGTGCAACTGCTCGACCTTCTGATCGCCGGTGACGCCCAGCGAGCCGAGACCTGCATGCTGGCCCATATGTCACATGTCAGGTCGCTCTGGGCCGAGGAGGAGGGCGACAACACGGGCGCGGGAGGCGTCCGGATCAGAACGGTGACGTCGTAAGAGGAGACGCGGATGTCCGCAGACAGCGGGGTATCGGGGGCCGAGTAGGAACGGAAGCTCGGCACAGCTCCGCTGGAGCTCGGAGGCTTTCAGCCGTTCCGCATCGCGGGTGCCAGGTTCGCGCCGGGCTCCGCAGCGTACGCATTCTTCGATACGGGACTTGGCGATGCAGTTGCGGCAGACTCGCTGCCCGTCAAGCGGCTTGTCGATGCGGACAACCCGGGAGAGGGACTGGGACATGGGCATTGCTCCTCATCAGTCCCCACGCCGTCGAGAGCTTCGAGGGCGTCACTGTCTCCACCCGGGACTGAGCGCCTTCGGACGCACGGCAACGGCCGGCCGGTGAAGCGGTGATCCCGCTCCACCGGCCGGCCGGACCGTACCTCGGCGGCTCACATCAGCCGTAGTGTGCCGGGCGCCGTTCCGCTCGTCAGGGCGTCCACGAGCAGGTCGAACAATGTCGGTCCCCGCCCGGCCAGGGCGTCGTCGAGCCGCCGCTGGACCGCGGGTCGGTTGGTGGGGTGTACCCGGCTCAGGCTCTGTCGCAGATACCGCGCCGTCTCCTCGTGGCCCAGGGCCTGTGCGGAAAGAGCGTGGTCCCGCCACTCGAAGACGAAGTCGCCGTCGTCCGGAGTTCCCATCCCGCCGCCGAGACAGTCCGCGAAGGCGTCGAAGTTGCGGCCGAAGTAGCCGCCGGGACCGTTCACCGCCTCGCCGATCACCTGCCAGAATCGCTCCAGGCCGGTGACTTCGGAGCCGTCGATCACATAGGTCACGGTCATGGGCGCAGGGTAACTCCTCGGTGGTCCGGAGATCCGCGCCGCAGGTGGGGGGGCTACGGCGCGGATCGGACCGGAGGGGTGGAGCAGACTTGCGTGTGCGGGCCGCCGGGACTCAGCAGCCGTAGTCGACGAGGTCGAACGTCGCGTAGTGGTCGGCGGTGTAGTAGTCCTCCTGGGATGCCTGGCCCGTCACGATCCGCCGCGCGCCGCGTGTCGGGGAGCCCGGGGTGATGACCGTGTACTCGTGGTAGTAGCCGGTGCTCCGGCTGGGCAGCACGCCTTCACGGTTCTGGAAGACGACGCCGTCCTGCGAGTATGGGAAGGGTCCGCCCGCCTCGATCAGATCGAGGGTGTCGTGCGCCTGGGACGGCAGGTCCGAGTAGCAGATGCTGCCGACCGACGTGGCCGCGGCGGTGGCGGACGCCGTGACCGGGCCGCCGACGAAGAGGACGGACAGGAGGGCGGCGACGCCGCCGAGCATGGTGATCCGTGGGGGGATTCGCATGTCCACCATGATGACGCGCGTAGACATGGTCACGTCAACGCCAACCCGTGTGAATGTTTTGGAAGTTAGACCGAACGGCCATTGGGGGGTGGGCGAAGGAGCGGGGCTGGGGTGCGTGCATCGCAAGGCGGAGGATTGAGCCATGGTGATTGACGACAACGCCGCGAGGTGCGTGCCCCAGCCCCGTGACGCCACCCCCCAATGGCCGTTCGGTCTTAACCGGACCGGTGTGAATGCCACAGCCGTGTGTCACGCGAATCCGGAGTGCGCCCGCCCCCTGTGCACATATTGATGAGTCGACAAGCGTGACAGCCCCTGTGTGGGGCATGCATCCCGGGAGGATGTTCGACGAGAAGGGGGCGATCGACTGTGCACGCGGGGGAGACGATGGAGCGTCAGAACGATGTTCAGCTGCGCCGCAGACTGGCTCGCACCGACCTGTCGGCCGTGGCCGAAGTGCGGTGTGCGCTGAGGGAGTTCCTGCGATATCGATGGCAGGAGGATTCCGTCGAAGTGGCGGAGCTCCTGCTCAGCGAACTGGTGACCAACGCACTGGTCCACACGGATCACGGAGCCGTCGTCACTGTGAACGTGACGCCGGCGACGTTACGCGTCGAGGTCCGGGACTTCGTCCCCGGACTGCCCATGTCGTACGTACCGAACGCCGACGACGGTACGCACGGCAGGGGACTGGTCCTGGTGCATGCTCTCGCGGACGCCTGGGGGGTGACGGCGCACGCGCTGGGCAAGGTGGTCTGGTTCGAGCTGGAAAGCGAAGGGCGCACCTGAGCGACCCCTCGTGCCCTTGCCCGAACGGGTGGTTGCGCGGACGTCTGTCCGTACAGCCACCCGTGGCGCTCAGCCGAACTGCTGCTCCAGGTCCTTGAGTTTCCGCTCCAGCGAGTCGAGCCGGGGCAGGGTCTGGGTGTCGTCCTCGGCGGTGAGATCGACGGTCCTCGGGTCGCTCGTGCTCCGGTCCGAGGCGGCCTTCGAGCTCGTGCCGTTCACGGCTTGCAGGGATGGCCGGGGGCGCAGAGGAAGCTGTCCGGGCTCCGCTATGGCGGGCTCCACGACGGACTGCGAGGAGCCCGTGGCCGGGGCGATGGACTGGACGTCGACCTGGGCGCCGCCCCGGCCCCCCCGGCTCCAGGCGCGGTTCTGCCGGTTCAGCGCCTTGATGTGGGACCGGTCCAGCTTCTCCTGGTCCTTCCTGCGGAGACGGTTCTGCTCCTTCTCCCGCCGGTCCTCGCGCACCTCGTCGACCGCCTCGTCCAGCGTGCGTACGCCTTCGAGGAGCATCAACGACCAGGCGCCGAAGGTCTCCCGGGGTGCGCGCAGCCACCGTACGATCCGGATCTGCGGCAACGGACGGGGCACCAGGCCCTGTTCGCGCAGTGCCGCACGGCGGGTCTGCTTCAGCGCCTGGTCGAAGAGCACTGCCGGCGACAGCGACATCCCCGCGAAGAACTGAGGGGCGCCCGCGTGGTCGATGCCGCGCGGCGCGTGCACCCAGTTGAACCAGGCCGCCGCGCCGGCGAAGGTCCACACCAGCAGACGTGAGCCGAGCGCCGCGTCACCATGACTGGCCTCGCGCACCGCGAGCACGGAACAGAACATCGCGGCCCCGTCGAGGCCGAACGGGACGAGGTACTCCCAGCCGCCGGCGAGACCGAGGTTCTGCTGCCCGAAGCCGACCAGCCCATGAAAGGAGAGCGCGGCGGCGACCGCCGCGCAGCAGAACAGCAGTACGTACGAGGCGGTGGCGTAGAGCGCCTCCTTGCGCCTGCGGCGTTCCTCGCTGCGTTCCCAGCTGTCGTCGGCCGCGGACGAGTCAGCGACGCGCTTCCCGCGCGCGACCTTCGCCACCGCCGCCGTGACCCCCCACGAACAGCACAGCGCTCGGCAGGAGCCAGTTCAGCGATATGTCGGTCAGTCTCATGCGCGGTCCCTTGCATCGCGTTAGGGGTTTCGGGCGCCATAGTGGCGGAATTCCCAACGAGCCCAGGGGGTTTCGGGGCAAGAGAACGCCATTGGGGTGGCGGGGCATACGGATAGGTGCGTTCCTGTCGAACTGCCGTCTGTGGCAAGCGAGTTGTGTTCGATTTGTGCCACTCGTGCGATCGGTGCGGATCAGGGTGCGGGCGTCAGTTTCCGCACCCGGTCGGTGTCGCACGTACGCGGACAGGTGACGCAGGTGTCCTCGGGCCGCAGCGTGTAGAAGAGGCAGCAGCTGGTGCGGTCGCGCGTGGGCAGCGACTCGCCGTTCGGTCCGGTCAGTTCACGGAAGCCCGCCGTGCCGACGTACGGCTTCGTGGTGCCGGGCAGGAGCGCCTCCAGCTCGGCCATTGCCCGCCGCTCCTCGCCGAGCAGATGTGCGATGTACCAGAGGCCTTCGACGATCTCGTCCGTCGCCATGCCCCACAGCACCCTCCTGCCGCGGCGCATCCGGGGCCCGAAGCCGTCGAGCACCGGGCCGAGGTGTTCGGCCACCGCCGCAAGCACCTCGGCCCGCAGGGCGGCCTCGTCCGCCACCACCCGGGCGCCCGGCAGTGCGGCCGCCGGATCGTCCGGCAGGCACGCGAACTCCCTCACGCGTACGGTCAGATGGCCCAGGGCCCGCTGGAACGCGATGTCCTCGACGGGGATCCGCGGCACCCTGCGGTGCAGGAACCACGGTACGGTCACCAACAGACAGGCGGGCCAGGCGTAGCGGTGCAGTCCGAAGCCGGCGACCACGTCGGGGCGGGCCTGCTGTCCGTAGTCCCGAAGCACCTGCGCGTTGTCCCAGGCGAGAAACGTGTCCAGGGCCGCGCCGCCGGCCGCGAGCTCGTCCGCGCCCACCCAGCCGGCGCCGGACGGGGTCGTCCCGCCGTCCCCGAGAACCTCGGCACGCAGCCCAGGGAAGACGTCGGTCAGGCGGGCGTACGCGTCCGTCACGGCGGACAGCGAGGTGCCGGGGAGCAGGGTGGGGAGGGTCATGCAGGGACCACCGAATCGCGATCGTTTGCACGTAAGCCTTACCTTACCCGAACTGATCGGTGTTTGAACTGCGGCCTCGTCCGCTTATCGTGCACAACGGGCATGGCGCATGCGAGCCGGCCCACGGCCGGCCGAGGAGGTCCGAGTGGAGCAGGGCAGAGCGCGTGAGCAGGTGCGGACGCCGTACACGTCCGCCGCGTCCTTGTCCGCGACCACGCCGCCGTCGGTACCCACCGTCCGGATGCCGGAACAGGCGCGCGGCAATCAGCCATCTGCCGAGCGGGCCGGTGCCGAGCCGGTGCGTGGCGAGCACACCCACAGCGAGCCGCCCGCGCCCCGCGTCGTGGTGCAGCGGCACTCCGTACGCGGCCAGATCCTGGACGCCCTGCGTGCCGCTCTCGTCGACGGCGAGCTGTTGCCCGGGCAGGTCTACTCCGCCCCGGTGCTCGGCGCCCGCTTCGGCGTGTCGGCGACGCCGGTCCGTGAGGCGATGCAGCAGCTGGCCATCGAGGGTGCCGTCGAGGTCGTGCCGAACCGCGGCTTCCGGGTCGCCGAGCGCGGCCCGCAGGAGCTCGCCGAGCTGGCCGAGGTGCGCGCGCTGATCGAGGTGCCCGTCATGCTGCGGCTGGCTCGCACCGTGGCGCAGGCCCGCTGGGCCGCCCTGCGCCCGCTGGCCGAGGCCACCGTCGCGGCCGCCGCGGTCGGGGACCGGGCGAGCTACGCCGAGTCCGACCGCGCCTTCCACCGTGCGGTCCTCACGCTCTCCGGCAACCAGCAGCTCGTGATGGTCGCCGACGATCTGCACCGGCGCTCCCAGTGGCCCCTGCAGAACAACCCGGCCACCCGCCGCGCCGATCTGCTCGCCGACGCCGCGGAGCACACCGCGCTGCTCGACGCGCTGATCGCCCAGGATCTCGCCGTCGTGCAGTCGCTCGTACGCGAACACTTCGCGGGCGCGGACCGCTGACACCACGGTAGGGATCGCCGTCACTTCCACGGACCGCTGTGGCTACCCTGTGCCTCTCATCGCATGATCGTTCTTGAGGGGGCGGGATGGTACGGAACCGGGGACCGTGGTCGGTGTCCGGGCTGGTGGTGGCGGTGCTGGGACTGGTGCTGGCCGCGGCGGGCTGTTCGCACGAAGCCGAGTCCGGGAAGCCCACCAGGGAGCCTTCCGGGACGCCCGCTGCCGCGACGCCGACGACGAGCGCGAGCCCCGGCCGACCACCTTCCGGGCCCGCCGGGCCTTCGCCGACGCACTCCGCGCCGTCGGCTTCCGCTCCGGTCGCGGTCTCCGTGCCGCCGACGAGGAAGCCCGCACCGCCGAAGTCCCCGGTGACGCCGCCCCGGCGCGACAGCAGCGGGCAGGACGGAAAGCCCGCCGCCGCGGTGCCGCAGAACCCGAACCGTGGCCCGAACCCGCCGCCCGCGCCGCCCCGTCCGACGCCGACCCCCGAGTGGAGCGACGCGGGATGGCAGCCCGGCGATCCGGTCGAGGACCGTACCTGACGGCCCTCCGCGGCGGACCCGTGCTCACGGCCTGCCCCGCGGTGGGGAGTGGGCTCCCGGCGCCCTGCGACTCCGCTTGCGGCGTTGTCGTCGGTCACCGACGCTCCGCGTCGACTCCGTCCTCCGCCTTGCCATCGAAGCCGCATGACGCCGCTCGCTGATCCACTCCCCATCGCGGGGGAGGCCGTCAGTTCGCCTCGGCCGTTCCGGGCGCCGGCGGCTCCAGGTGCGGGGCCAGCCAGGTCGGTACGCCGCCCAGGAGGCGGAAGAGACGCCCCGCCTCGGCGCGCAGCCGTGCCGCCGCCTCCGGTTCCGGTTCGGTGTCCGCCAGAGCGATGAGCGCCGGGGCCGTGCCGACCAGATAGCCCAGCTTCTCCCTTATCCGCAGCGACTCGGCGAACCCGTGCCGGGCCTCGGCCAGTTCGCCCTCGCGCAGCGACAGCAGCGCCAGGTGACGCCAGGTCGAGGAGAGCAGCAGCTCGTCGCCCTGAGCCGTCGCGCCGGCGTGCGCCCTGCGGTACGCGGCACGGGCGGCCTGCGGCGAGTCGGCGATGTTCTGCGCGATCAGGCCGCGGCGGAAGTCGAGCAGCGGACGGCCCGGGGCCGCGGGGGAGAGCAGGGCGGCGGACCGGCTCAGCGCGACCCGGGCCTCGTCGGCCCGGTCCCGTACCCCGAGGAGGGTCGACGAGTATGCCAGATGGCCGCGTTCGCAGGCAGCGGCGCCGCGCTCGGCGTCGTCGTGGGCGAGGGCCTCGGCGGTGCGCAGGGCGTCCTCGGCGTCGGTCCAGCCATCGCCGGTGTACAGGCACCGCTCGATCAGCAGCGCCGTCCGCTGGAGCGCCGCGGCCGGGTCGGTGGCGGCGTCGTGATCGAGCAGCGCAGCGGCGTCCGTCCAGCAGGCGCGTGACCGCAGCCGCCATACCGCTGTCTGGAGCGGCGGATCGTCATCTGCTGTCGTTCCGGAACCAGACATGGCGGTATACGCCACATTGCCCTCCCCGAGCGCGCCATTGAGCTGTTGAGGACCTGTCCTCGAACCGGGGCACGACCCAGGTTCGAAGACAGGCATTGAGTCTGGCGGCATCTCAGCACGGAATGGCACGCCGGGCCAAGGGGTCAGGTGAATGAATTCACAATCGGCCGGTGGCGGGGAGGGCTGTGGTAGACGCGTGGAGTCAGCTCATACGCAGGGCGAGGAAGAAATCGAGCTTGTCCTCGAGGCGCGAAAGGTCACGCCCCGTCAACTGCTCGATTCGCCCGACCCGGTAGCGCAAGGTGTTGACGTGCAGATGCAATCGGGCCGCGCAGCGGGTCCAGGAACCGTCGCAGTCCAGGAACGCTTCCAGGGTCGGGATCAGTTCGGCCCGGTGGCGCCGGTCGTAGTCGCGCAGCGGGTTGAGCAGCCGTGCGGTGAACGCACGGCGCACATCGTCCGGGACGAACGGCAGCAGCAGGACGTGCGAGGCAAGCTCGTGGTGGCCGGCCGCGCAGACCCGGCCCGGACGGGCCGCCGCCACCCGGCGGGCGTGCCGGGCCTCCTCCAGGGCGCCGCGCAACCCCTCGGGGGAGTGCACGGCGGCGCTGACACCCAGTGTCAGGCGGCCGTCGTCGGCGAGGCCTGCGGAGAGCGGTTCGCGGACGGCGGCGAGCAGCGCGTCGGCGTGCAGCGCCGGGTCGTCCTTGGCGCCGGCCGCGGCGTCCCCGGCGTCCGGGTTCTCGGCGTCCGTGAGGTCCGGCACCGGTGCGGCGACAGCGGGCAGCGGTACGAGGGCGACCGCCTCGTCGCCCGTGTGCGCGACCGCGATCCGGTCGGCGGAGTCGGGGCCGGTGACCGCCGGGTCGACCAGGATCTCCTCCAGCAGCGCCTGGGCGACGGGGCCGCCCGCGATGGCGGATGTGCCCGTGGAGCCCGGGGCGCCCTCCACGTCCCAGTCGACCCGGGCGACGACGACCTGCCAGTGCGGGGCGGTGCCGAGACCGGGCAGCAGGACCGGGGCGGCGACCCGCAGCCTGGCCGCGATCTCGGTGGGCGCGGCGCCCGTCTGGACCAGCTCCAGGACCTCCTGGGCGAGCCTGCGGCGTACCGTGCGGGCCGCGTCGCGCCGGTCCCGTTCGACCGCGATCAGCTGGGTGACGCCCTGGAGCAGATCCAGCCGGGCAGCCGGCCAGTCGCTCGCGTCGGCCTCCACCGCGAGCAGCCAGTCGGAGAGGACCGACTCGCGGACATCGCGGGACGCGGGGTCGGCACCCCTGCCCGTGTTCCGGATCGGGAACAGCGAATATGTGGTGCCGTCGACCGTGGCCCGGTGCGGACCCCGGCGGCCGGTGCGGGTGGCGGCCAGATGGTGGCCGGCCAGCACCGCGCCGACGGGGCCGGGCAGCGGCGCGCCGGCGCCCGCGATCTGCCGGCCGGTGGGGGAGAGCACCCAGGCGTGCAGGTCCAGGTCCGAGCCGAGCAGATCAAGGACCACCTCCGGGCCGCCGCCGGCCGGACCCGAGGTCATCAGCCGGCGGTGCCGGTCCACGACCGCCGCCAGGTCGCCCGCCCGCTCGCTGGACACCTGGCGCACCACATGCTCGGTGATCGTTGCGAACGCGACGGTCTCATGGACGGCGAAGAGGGGCAGCCGGTGCCGCCCGCACGCCTCGACCAGATCGTCGGGGATGTCACCGAGCTCCGCCTCGCCGGCCGCGAGTCCGGCGACCCCGGCGCCCACCAGGATCCGTACGAACGGCTCCGAGTCCGCCGCGTCCCGGCGCCACGCCAGGCCCGTCAGGACCAGCTCCCCGCCCGCCAGGTAGCGGCTCGGGTCCCGCAGGTCGGTGGTCATGACACCGCGGACGGACCGGTCGAGCTCGTCCTCGCCACCGAGCAGCCGCAGGCCCAGCGCATCGGTTTCCAGCAGTGCGCGCAGCCGCATCTCGTTGCCGCCGATCTCTTTCGTTGGTGCGGGTGAAAACTGGGTAATGCGGTGAGGTTACTGATCCCCGCCATTCGTTCGAATCTACAAGACGAGGACGGCGGCCAGCCAACTCCTTCGTGGTTTCGGTGACTGCACCGTGTGGAGTCCCGGTTGTGTACTGGGCCGCACAACGCGTCAACAGCACATGAACAAGCCGATCGAGGGCCGGCCGTCCCCAGCCCCAGCGAACGACCCGAATGAGAAGAAGAGAGCCACTCATGGACTTCCTTCGCCCCGCCAGCTGGGAGGAGGCGCTCGCCGCCAAGGCCGAGCACCCGACGGCTGTGCCCATTGCGGGCGGCACCGATGTGATGGTCGAGATCAACTTCGACCACCGGCGGCCCGAGTACCTCCTGGACCTGAACCGCATCGGTGAGCTGTCCGAGTGGGAGGTGGGCCAGGAGAACGTGCGGCTCGGCGCCTCCGTGCCGTACAGCCACATCATGGAGCACCTGCGGGCCGAGCTGCCCGGTCTGGCGCTCGCCTCGCACACCGTCGCATCCCCGCAGATCCGCAACCGCGGCGGCGTCGGCGGCAACCTGGGTACCGCGTCGCCCGCCGGTGACGCCCACCCGGCCCTGCTCGCCGCGGGCGCCGAGGTCGAGGCCGAGTCCGTACGCGGAACCCGGATGATCCCGATCGACGCCTTCTACACCGGCGTCAAGCGCAACGCCCTCGAACCGGACGAGCTGATCCGGGCCGTGCACATCAAGAAGGCCGACGGGCCGCAGCAGTACTCCAAGGTCGGCACCCGCAACGCGATGGTCATCGCCGTGTGTGCCTTCGGCCTGGCCCTGCACCCGGAGACCCGCACGGTCCGTACCGGCATCGGTTCCGCCGCCCCGACACCCATCCGGGCGAAGGAGGCCGAGGAATTTCTGAACGCCGCGCTCGAAGAGGGCGGGTTCTGGGACAGCCGCACGATCATCACACCGTCCATCGCCGCGCAGTTCGCCACGCTCGCCGCCGGCGCCTGCAACCCGATCGACGATGTGCGCGGCACCGCGAGCTACCGCAGGCACGCGGTGGGGATCATGGCCCGCCGCACCCTCGGCTGGACCTGGGAGTCGTACCGCGGCAACGGCCGCAGCACCGAAGGAGCTGCCTGATCATGCGCGTCAATTTCACGGTCAACGGCCGTAAGCAGGAGGCCGACGACGTCTGGGAGGGCGAGTCCCTCCTCTACGTGCTGCGCGAGCGGATGGGCCTGCCCGGCTCCAAGAACGCCTGCGAGCAGGGCGAATGCGGCTCCTGCACGGTCCGCCTGGACGGCGTTTTGGTCTGTTCCTGTCTGGTTGCCGCAGGTCAGGTGGAGGGCCGCGAGGTCGTCACCGTGGAGGGCCTCGCCGACTTCGCCGCCCACCGCTCCGAGGCGCACCCCGGCAGTGGCTGTGCCTCCGGCGCCTGCGGGACCACGCTCGACCAGGCCCGCCGGTGGGAGGCCAAGCCGACCGGTAAGCAGCCCCGGGACACCGGTGAACTCTCCCCGATCCAGCAGGCGTTCATCGACGCGGGCGCCGTCCAGTGCGGCTTCTGCACCCCCGGTCTGCTGGTCGCCGCCGATGAGCTGCTGGAGCGCAACCCGGAGCCGTCCGACGCGGACATCCGCGAGGCGCTCTCCGGCAACCTCTGCCGCTGCACCGGCTACGAGAAGATCCTCGACGCGGTCCGCCTCGCGGCCGCCCGCGCGGAAGAAACGGTCTGACGATGGGTGTTACCGGCTCCCCCACGAACATCAACCAGGGCACCCGCACCAAGGGCGGCATCGGCGAGTCCACGCTCCGCCCCGACGGCATCCTGAAGGTCACCGGCGAGTTCGCGTACTCCTCGGACATGTGGCACGAGGACATGCTCTGGGGCCATACGCTGCGCTCCACGGTCGCGCACGCCGAGATCGTCTCGATCGACACCTCCGAGGCGCTGGCCACCTCCGGCGTCTATGCCGTGCTCACCTACGACGACCTGCCGACGTCGGTGAAGAACTACGGCCTGGAGATCCAGGACACCCCCGTTCTCGCCCATGGCAAGGTCCGTCACCACGGCGAACCGGTGGCGCTCGTGGCCGCCGACCACCCGGAGACCGCCCGCCGCGCCGCCGCGAAGATCAGGATCGACTACCGTGAGCTGCCCGTCATCACCGACGAGGCCTCCGCCACCGCACCCGACGCGATCCTCATCCACGAGGGACGCGACGACCACCACGCCGGGCACGTCCCGCACCCGAACATCGTCCACCGCCAGCCCATCGTCCGCGGTGACGCGGACGCCGCCGCGGCCCGCGCCGATGTGATCGTCAGCGGCGAGTACGTCTTCGGCATGCAGGACCAGGCCTTCCTCGGCCCCGAGTCCGGTCTGGCGGTCCCCGCCGAGGACGGCGGTGTCGATCTGTACGTCGCCACGCAGTGGCTGCACTCCGACCTCCGCCAGATCGCCCCCGTCCTCGGCCTGCCCGCGGACAAGGTCCGCATGACGCTCTCCGGCGTCGGCGGCGCCTTCGGCGGCCGCGAGGACCTGTCGATGCAGATCCACGCCTGCCTGCTGGCGCTCCGCACCGGCAAGCCGGTCAAGATCGTCTACAACCGGTTCGAGTCCTTCTTCGGACACGTCCACCGCCACCCCGCGAAGCTCTGGTACGAGCACGGCGCGACCCGCGACGGCAAGCTCACCCACATGAAGTGCCGCATCGTGCTGGACGGCGGCGCCTACGCCTCCTCCTCCCCGGCCGTCGTCGGCAACGCCTCCTCGCTCTCCGTCGGCCCGTACGTCATCGACGACGTCGATATCGAAGCGATCGCGCTCTACACCAACAACCCGCCGTGCGGCGCCATGCGCGGCTTCGGCGCGGTCCAGGCGTGCTTCGCCTACGAGGCGCAGATGGACAAGCTCGCCGCCGAACTGGGCATGGATCCGGTCGAGTTCAGACAGCTCAACGCCATGGAACAGGGCACCCTCCTGCCGACCGGACAGGTCGTCGACTCACCGGCCCCGGTCGCCGAGCTGCTGCGCCGGGTCAAGGCCAGGCCGCTGCCGCCCGAGCGCCAGTGGGAGGTCGCCGGCGAGCAGGCCGACGTACGGGCGCTGCCTGGCGGCCTGTCCAACACCACCCACGGCGAAGGCGTCGTACGCGGCATCGGCTACGCGGTCGGCCTCAAGAACGTCGGCTTCTCCGAGGGCTTCGACGACTACTCGACCGCCCGAATCCGCATGGAGGTCGTCGGCGGCGAACCGGTCGCCACCGTGCACACCGCGATGGCGGAGGTCGGGCAGGGCGGCGTCACCGTCCACGCCCAGATCGCCCGCACCGAGCTCGGCGTCGCCCGGGTCACCATCCAACCGGCCGACACCCAGGTCGGCTCGGCCGGATCCACCTCGGCCTCCCGGCAGACATACGTCACCGGTGGCGCCGTGAAGCACTCCTGCGAGGCCGTCCGCGGACGCGTCCTGGAGATCGGCCGCCGCAAGTTCGGTACGTACCACCCCGCCTGGGCCACCGCCGAGCTGCTCCTCGAAGACGGCAAGGTCGTCACCGACGGCGGCGAGGTGCTCGCCGATCTGGTCGACGTACTGGAGGACGAGGCGGTCGACATCGAGCTGGAGTGGCGCCACCGGCCCACCGAGGCGTTCGACCTGCGCACCGGCCAGGGCAACGGCCACGTCCAGTACTCCTTCGCCGCGCACCGCGCGGTCGTCGAGGTCGACACCGAACTCGGCCTGGTCAAGGTCATCGAACTGGCCTGCGCCCAGGACGTCGGCAAGGCCCTCAACCCGCTGTCCGTCGAAGGACAGATCCAGGGCGGCACCACCCAGGGCCTGGGCGTCGCCGTCATGGAGGAGATCATCGTCGACCCGAAGACCGCGAAGGTACGCAACCCGTCCTTCACGGACTACCTGATCCCCACCATCCTCGACACGCCGACCATCCCTGTCGATGTGCTCGAACTCGCCGACGACCACGCCCCGTACGGACTCCGTGGCATCGGCGAGGCCCCGACCCTGTCGTCGACCCCGGCCGTCCTCGCGGCGATCCGGAACGCGACGGGTCTGGAGCTGAACAGGACGCCGGTGCGCCCCGAGCACCTCACCGGCACCTGACCGACAGCTCCCGCCGAACTCTCCGGGCGGTGCGTGCCTCGTAGGAACGTCACACGTCCGCCGCCCGTACCGCCCGGAGAGCTCAATGCACCGCACCGCTCGCGGTGCTCGGCATCACCGGTGGCCATCAAGGCGGCCCAGGGCAGGGCCCGGGAGGCAGGCGGCTTCATGTGGGGCTCACGGTGATCTTCGTCATCTGCTTCGCTCTGCACCCGATCGAGAGCCGGCTGGGCATCAACCGGCCCCCCGCCCCTCCACACCTCGCTTAAGGAGATACGCCATGCTGGACATCGCCGAAGAGCTTCACCGGTGGGTCGGGCACGGACGCGAGTTCGCCGTCGCCACGGTCGTGGCGGTCGGCGGGAGCGCGCCCCGGCAGCCGGGAGCCGCCCTCGCCGTCGACCGCGACGGCAACGCGATCGGTTCGGTCTCCGGCGGGTGTGTGGAGGGTGCGGTGTACGAGCTGTGCCAACAGGCCCTCGATGACGGCATCACCGTACGGGAGCAGTTCGGCTACAGCGACGAGGACGCCTTCGCGGTCGGTCTGACCTGCGGCGGCATCATCGACATCCTGGTGACGCCGGTCCGCGCGGACGACCCCGCACGCCCGGTGTTCGCCGCCGCGCTCGCCGCCGCGGCGGCAGGGCGGGCGGCGGCGGTGGTACGGATCACCGACGGCCCCGCCGAACTCCTCGGCCGCCCCCAACTCGTCCACCCCGACGGTTCGTACGAGGGTGGGCTCGGCGGACACCCGGAGCTGGACCGCACCGCCGCGGCCGAGGCCCGCGCCATGCTGGACGCGGGCCGCACCGGCCCCGTCAACATCGGCACCGAGGGCTCACGCTGCGGCCGCCCCCTCGCCCTGCTCGTCGAATCGAGCGTCCCGCCGCCCCGGATGATCGTCTTCGGGGCCATCGACTTCGCCGCCGCCCTGGTCAAGGCCGGCACATTCCTCGGGTACCACGTCACCGTGTGCGACGCCCGCCCCGTCTTCGCCACGGCGGCCCGCTTTCCCGACGCCGACGAGATCGTCGTCGACTGGCCGCACCGCTACCTTGCGGCGACCGCCGTCGACGCGCGCACCGTGCTCTGCGTGCTCACCCATGACGCCAAGTTCGATGTTCCGCTGCTGGAAATGGCGTTGAAGCTCCCGGTCGCGTACGTCGGCGCGATGGGCTCGCGCCGCACCCATCTGGAGCGCAACGAACGGCTGCGCAGGGTCGGCGTCACCGAACTCGAACTGGCCCGGCTCCACTCGCCGATCGGCCTCGACCTCGGAGCACGTACCCCCGAGGAGACCGCGCTCTCCATCGCCGCCGAGATCGTCGCCGACCGGCGTGGCGGCAGCGGCGTCCCGCTCACCGGCGCACACACCCCGATCCACCACGAGGGCGGTCGGCCGGTGTCGGGCCGCATCTCCTCGGTGGCCTGATCGGCTCCCGGACCGCGACAAGGGAGATCGAACGTTTCCGGCGCCTGCTCCGTCATAGGTGTGAGAAAAGGAGCTGGGAATGGCCCGATGGCGCAGAGCCGAGTCCCCGGACCGTGGACCGACCCTTGCGGAAGCGCTGGACAGCGGAAGAGTACGGGCAGTACTCGCCCTCGGCGGCGTGCCCTGGGACGAGCTCGACGACGGAGTCCAGCAGGTACGGCTGAAGCTGATAGAGGAGGAATCGAAACGGGGGCGTCAGCAGATTAGGGAACCCGCGGCCTGGACCAGCGTCGTCGCGTCGCGGGTGGCGATCGACTGGCATCGTGCGCGCACCCGTGACGCGGGACTGCGGGAGCGGCTCGCCGGCCGATGGGAGCAGCATCCGCCCGCCGACCATTCGGAAGAACACCGGTTGCTCGCACTGACCGTCGCGCAGGGCCTGGACTCCCTCCCCCCGGCACAGCGGCAGGTACTCACCCTGCGCTTCTACGCCGACCTCACTGTCAGGGACATGGCGGGGCTGCTGGACATTCCGGAGGGAACGGTGAAGAGCCGGTTGCATGCCGCCGTCACTGCCGTGCGGGCACGGCTTCGGGAAATGGAGGTGCTCTGATATGCAGGCAGCGGACGAAGACCGCATTCGCCTGGCCTTCGGCATGATCGGGGCCGAGGCGGCGAGGGACAGCGCCGACGCGGATCGCGAACCGGTGCCGGCACCGGTCGGCCCACGGCGTCCGGCACGCCGAAAGTACCTGCCGGCGCTGATTCTTGCCGCTGTGGTCGCCGGCATCGCCCTGTCCTACGGGGCGTGGACCGACGGGTCCGGCACACCGTCGCGCAGTCCGGCGGGCCGTGAGGCGGAGGCCGGAATGACGTGGGAGGCCGTGATCCCTTGTACGCGCGTGATCGTCGAAGGCGATGTGGTGTCGGTCCGTGATGCTCCCGATTCCGGCAGGGTCATTCTGACCTTCGCCGTCGACGACTGGCTGAGGCCGGCGCAGGGCCGAGAGCGGATCGACGTCGATGTCCTGGATCCCGCGGCGGAGCCCGGCTCCGCACGCTGGAAACCGGGCGAGCATCTGCTGCTCGTTGTTTACAATTTCCGTGATCAGCAGGCAAGTTACTTCCGCGGGGATCAGATCGCGGTGACGCGAGCGGCGATCGCGCCCTACCTCAAGGAGTCCGAGGGGAAGAAATGCGAGCTCACCGGAACATGGCGTGACGCGGGAAAGTGAGCGGTTCCGGCCTGCCGTCCGGTGACCGGAGCCCGTGGTCGGCGGTTCGCGACGAGGCCCTGCGCCGAAGCGGCGCGGTTCCGGTGCCGCGGCTGAGACAGGGCTGAGCCGTACGGGCGGGGGAGATCTCACAGCCCCCGTCCCGCACGGCTCTCCTCACCTCACGGCCCAACCGGCGCCGTTGTCACGCGCTTGTGCCGTCAGTCCACCCCCGGGTCGCTGACCGGCGGGAAGTCCGCCGGCGGCTCGGGCTCCTCCTCGGCAGGATCCGAGGGGTAGGTGGCGGCGTTGTAGGCAGCGAGCCGGTCGTCCGGCGTGTCGACCGGTGAGACACCGGCGTGCGGCTGGGCGCTGGAGAGCGCCGTGGTCATGGCTGTTGCGCTCTTCCCGAGGGTCGAGACGGCGAGCGGGCTGAATTCCACATCCGAGGCCTGGAGAGTGACGCCGGCAACGCCCTGGTGCTCACCCTTGCCGATGACACCGCCGTTGTAGGGAAGTACGCCGCTGGCGCTGGTAAGACCCCATCCCTCACCGGTGCGGTATTTGGTCAGCGGAACGATGTAGGTGTTGCCCGTCTCGATCCTCGATGAATCCTGCAGTGCCATTTCGTGCTGGACACCGGCGAGCTTCGACCAGCCGGCCGTTCCGATGGTCAATTGCGCGGGGACGGGGACGGCGGGGTTGTAGTCCGGAAGCTTGGTGTTCACCCAGAGGATCGAGGTGACTTTGAGGGTGACCGAACGACCGATCATCAATTCGTCCGCAGAAAGATCGGTCTGCGTGTCCGTCACCTGCTTGTCGCTCATGGCCGTGGCCACAACCACTGCGTCGGAGAACGACACGACGTCGGACGCCGTATTTGTCGGAAGTGCGTCGCTTCCTCCGGCGAGAACGATTTTGTCTCCTGCATTCGGAGCGGACGGGCCGAGCAGCCCCCATGCCGCTCCGATCACCCCGGCGGCAACCAATCCGCTCGTTGTCAGGGCAACTCTCATATAGTTTCGCACTGTCAGCCTCGCGTATTAGTAAGTGGAGTTGATCAGTTCCTTGTTGCTGGACCCGAGATACGTGATCCCGTTCAGGGGCGTGACCATGCACGCGAGGCCGGAATTCGTGTTCTGCACACGTGGGCTCGCGTCCTGTCCGTGCGTGAGCCCACGGCGTGCCCGGTCTCGTGGCAGGCCAGGTTCGTACTGGGGGTGCTGGACTTGAAGGCGACGTAGTGCTGGTCGCACTTGCGGCTGGTCACAGCGTCATTGCACCAGGTCACACCCACGACGCCGCTCGGGAAGACGCCCCAGCTCCAGGTGGGCTTGTAGCCCGTGCTGCCGGCTGCAGGTTCCGCTTCTGCGGCCGACCGCCGCGGCCCGGCCCTTCGGGGCATCGACGCCCGTCAGTACGACCTCACTCTGGTCACCGGCGATGTCGTGCACTACACGGACGGTGTCGGGCGGCAGGACACCGTCACGGTGGACCGCCCCGACGGCGCGGTCGGCGGTGTGCATGTGCAGCAGACGGGCGACGAGGTCTACGTCCTGCCCGACGAGGCGACCCCCCTGCTGGCGGCCGGGAAGCTGGACCGCCGGCTGTTCAACGTCACGGCTCTCGCCAAGATGGGGTACGACGACAAGAAGACCGGCGGCATCCCGCTGATCGCCACCTACCCGGCGAGCAAGGCCCGCACGCTGCCCGCCGCGCCCCGCGGTGCCGAGACGGTCCGTCAGCTCGACAGCATCCACGGCGTCGCGCTGAAGGCCGACAAGGACGCCGCCCGCTCCTTCTGGAACGACATCGCGCGTACGCCCACCGCGCGCTCCCTGGACAACGGCATTGCCAAGCTGTGGCTCGACGGCCGCGCAGAGGCCTCGCTCAAGGACTCGGTGCCGCAGGTGAACGCCCCGCAGGCATGGGCCGAGGGGTACGACGGCAAGGGCACCAAGGTCGCCGTCCTCGACACCGGCATCGACCCGACCCACCCGGACGTCAAGGACCGCATCCTCGACTCCAAGAGCTTCGTGCCCGGCGAGGAAGTCCTCGACAAGAACGGCCACGGTACGCACGTCGCCTCCACCATCGCGGGCTCCGGCGCCGCGTCGGACGGCGTCAACAAGGGAGTCGCCCCGGGTGCGGACCTGATCATCGGCAAAGTTCTCAGCAACGAGGGCTCCGGCGCGGACTCCGGGATCATCGCCGCCATGGAGTGGGCGAAGGCCGAAGGCGCCGACGTCGTCTCGATGAGCCTCGGCTCCAGCATCCCGGACGACGGCACCGATCCGATGTCGCAGGCGGTCGACACCCTCTCGGCGGACGGCGGTCCGCTGTTCGTGATCGCCGCCGGCAACGCGTACGGCGCGGGAACCATCGGTTCGCCCGGCTCTGCCGACAAGGCGCTCACCGTCGCCGCCGTCGACAAGCAGGACGGTCGCGCGGACTTCTCCTCCATGGGCCCGCTGACCCGGTCGTACGGGCTGAAGCCCGACCTGTCCGCCCCCGGAGTGAACATCAACGCCGCCGCCTCGCAGGCGGTTCCCGGCATCAGCGGCATGTACCAGGAGATGTCGGGTACGTCGATGGCGACCCCGCATGTCGCGGGCGCCGCAGCGATCCTGAAGCAGCGTCACCCCGACTGGTCGGGTCAGCGCATCAAGGACGCGCTGATGAGCTCGTCGAAGCAGCTCTCCGACTACACCCCGTACCAGCAGGGCACCGGTCGGCTCGACGTGAAGGCGGCGATCGACACGACGATCGAGGCCACCGGCTCCGTCGCCGTCGCCTCGTACGACTGGCCGCACAGCGCCTCCGACCCGGTCGCCGAGCGGAAGATCACGTACCGCAACACCGGTACCGAGGACGTCACGCTGAAGCTGGCCACCGACACGGACTCGGCCGCGTACACGCTCTCCACGTCCGAGCTCACCGTCCCGGCCGGTTCCACCGCCGACGCCGTGCTCTCGCTGAACCCGGCGAAGGTGGCGGTCAACACCACGTTCTCCGGTCAGGTCGTCGCCAAGGCCGCGGCCGGCACCACGGTCGCGCACACCGGCTTCGCCCTGAACAAGGAGCAGGAGCTCTACGACCTCACGCTGAGGCTCCGCGACCGCGCAGGCAAGCCGATGGACGGCTACGTCGTCTTCGGCGCCCTCGGCGACCTGAACCTCGGTGTCGTCGCGGTCTCCGGTGACACCACGCTGCGCCTGCCCCCGGGCAACTACACCGCCTGGACCGCCGCCGACATCGACGGTGACCGCGCGGACTCGAAGGCACTCGCTTTCCTGGCGGCGCCCGAGACGATCCTCGACAAGCCGACCACGGTCACCCTCGACGCGTCCACGGCCCGCAAGGTCAGCGTGAAGACGCCGGAGGAGACCGAGACCCGGCAGCTGCGCTACGACATGGCGCGCACCGCACCGAACGGCGTCGTCCAGCGCGACGCGTACCAGATCCCCATGACGTACGACGAGCTGTGGGCGAGCCCCACCAAGAAGGTCACGCAGGGCAGCTTCAGCTTCCTGACCCGCTGGCGCCAGGGCGAGAAGCTGATCGACCTGACGTCCGACGGCCGTGATGTGCCGGTCGCCGTCCAGGGCGGTTCCCCCGTCGCCGAGGACAGCAGCCAGGAGCTGACCGGTGTCTTCGCGGGCAACGGTGCCGAGGCCGACTACCAGGGCCTGGACGTGAGGGGCAAGGCCGTCGTGATCCGTCGCAGCGACGCGGTCGCACCGGCGGACCGACTCGCAGGCGCACGTGCCGCAGGCGCCAAGGCGCTCTTCGTCGTCAACGACGGCCGCGGTGTGGCGATGGAGCAGTACACCGAGTACGGCACCACGACCACCATCCCCGTCGCCTCGGTGCAGCGACTCGCGGGTGAGACGCTGATCCAGGCGGCCGGGCGGGGCGAGAAGCTCACTGTCACCCAGCGGAAGTTCGCCCGGTACATCTACGACCTGGTCGACCGCCACGACGGCACGGTCCCGGACCGGTCGCTCGCGTTCGCCCCGACCACCCGTCAGCTGGCCAAGGTGGAGAACACCTTCTACGGTCACACGAACGTGCTCGGCGCCGGCTACCGCTACGACGTTCCGGACTACGGCCCCGGGCTCGGATTCCGGGAGTACGAGAAGTTCCCCGGCACCCGCACCGAGTGGGTCACCCCGCTGCCCGGCGCCTCCTCCTGGTACGAGGAGCACGCCGTCTTCAACGCCACGGAGTCCGGTTTCGCGCACGAGATGCGCGGCGGGGAGGTCGACTACACGGCGGGCCGCACTTACCCCGCCAACTGGTTCGCACCGGTCACCCGCCCGCGTCTGGGCACCGGCTACTGGGGTCCGTTCCGCACCGTTTACAACGACATCCAGTTCAACTTCAGCCCGTGGTCGGACTCGGGTGCCGGCCATGCGGGCGACATGTCGGAGAACGAGTACGACACCACCAGCACCGCCTTCTACCAGGGCGACACGCTGATCAAGAAGAGCGCAGGCGGATCCGGGTTCGCCTGGGACGTGTCCGCCGCGAAGCTGCCGTACCGCTTCGTCCTCGACTCCACCCGCGACGGCGACGTGTGGAAGACCTCCACCCGCACGCACACCGAGTGGAACTTCATCTCGGGCCGGCTGGACCAGAACGGTCCGTGGCGTGCCGACCTCCCGCTGCTGCAGCTGGACTACAAGGCCGACACCGACCTCGCCGGTGACATCGAGGCAGGCAAGTGGACCGAGGTCGGTCTCTCCTCCGGTACGCAGGAGTGGCTCGACGGTGCGGTGAAGGCCAAGAAGGCCTCGCTGTCGGTCAGTTACGACGACGGCAGGACCTGGAGCGCGACCGAGCTGCGCAGGACCTCCGAGGGCAACTGGACCGCGTTGTTCAAGACGCCCAAGAAGGCCGGCGGCTTCGTCTCGATCAAGGCGCACGCCGAGGACGGGAACGGGCTCGGCATCGACCAGGAGATCATCCGGGCGTTCGGTCTGAAGTGACCTGCTGCCTGAACCGACCTGCTGACAGCCCCTCCTGAGAGTGCTCCGGAGGGCTTCGACGAGGTGGCTCCACACCCCCCGACAGGGGTGTGGAGCCACCTTTCCTCATGCCTCCGGTCACCTCGCCGACAGGTGTCCGGCCCCCGGACGCCACCGGACCCCTGGCAGACCTCCTCACCCGGCACGCGCCGACGGCCCTCCTTCTGCGCGGGTTCCGTCAGCGCATGCCGGCCGGGAGCAAGACGGCGCCCTATTCGGCGGACGAACTCGAAGCGTGCCTCCGGGCGGGGGACCTCACCGGCGGTCGCCGCTGGCCGTGAACGCCGCGCAGAGCAGCACCGGGGCCGCGGCCAGGGCAAAACACGCCGCGAGCGGCAGATGCCCCAGCACCAGACCGACCATGGCTGTTCCGCCCGAGGACCCGGCATTGATGGCGGTGTTGACCCATGCGCCGGCCTGCGTACGGCTGCCCGCGCCGACGGACTCGTCCGCGATCAGATACGCCGTGGTCATGGCCGGGGCGACGAACAGCCCGGCGACGGCGACCGTGCCGACCAGCACGTACAGGTTCGGTGACAGCCCGGCCGCGAGCAGGCACAGCCCCAGGGCGACGGCAAGCGCCGTCAGTCGCAGCCGACTCGACGCGCGCCACGAGACGGCGCCGTAGGCCAGGCCGCCGACCGCGCTCCCCGCGGAGAGCGCCGCCAGCACCCAGGCCACGGCCGCATCCTGGTCATGGTGGTCGGTGAAGGCCACCACCAGCAGATCCAGCGCCCCCAGGCACAGCCCCACCCCGGCCGCAACCACCACCGCGTGACGCAACCCGGCCACGCAGAGCAGTGGTTTCCCGGACGGTGCCGTGGGAAGTGGCTTCGTCCTCGGCGGACGGGGGCCCGTAGCGCGTACTGCCGGAGAGGTCACCAGGGCCAACGCCCCGACCAGCACCAGCGCGGCACTGACCGCCACACCGGCCGCGGGTTCGGCGAACCTCACCAGCAGCCCGACCAGCAAGGGCCCGGTGACGAAGAGGAGTTCCTCGGCCACGCCGTCCAGGCTGTAGGCGCGCTGGAGCAGCTCCCGGTCGGGCATGAGGCTGCTCCACACGGTCCGCATCACGGGCCCCAGCGGTGGTGTGCAGGCACCGGCGAGCACGGCCCACACGCCCAGCCGGAAACCCGACGCACCGGGCTGCCAGGTGACGTGGGCCAGGACCGAGAGGAGCAGCGCATACGCGATGGCCAGGGGCGGCAGCGCGCGTCGTGGCCCGTACCGGTCGATCAGCGCGGCACGGGCGGGGGAGAGGAAGACGCTGGTCACCCCGAACAGGGCCATGACGGCGCCCGCCACGGAGTACGAACCGGTGGCGTCCTTGACCGCCAGCATCAGGGAGAGGGAGACCATCCCGTACGAGAGCCGTCCCAGCAGGGCGGCCCCGAAGGTGCGGGAGGCATGACGGGTGCGCAGGACCGCCGCGTACGAGGGAGCGCGAGAGGGCGTGGCCGAAGGCGAAAGCATGAGGATCGTTCCTCGGGAAAGCAGCGCGGACCGGCCGCGCTGTGTGCGTGCAGGGACACCGGAGTGCCGCACCCCGTATGGCGGGTGCGGTCAGTGCGGGGTCCTAGGCACGGAGGAGGAACATGCGCGCAAATTTAGCAGCTGGCCGGCGAGTGGTACATGGCTCGGCCGATGTCCGGCCGCGCGGCCGTCCCGCCGGCTCACCCGGCGCGCGAACCGAACCCGTGCCGCTCCGCCCACGCGGTGAGCGCCATGGCGATCGCCTCCGGCTGGTCCTCCGGCGCCAGGTGACCGGCCGGACCGCAGTGCACGGTCTCCAGGCTCGCGATGTTCGCTGCGCGGCTGGGCGTTGTCAGTGTCCGCTGGTACCTATGGGCACATGAATATCGATCACGCCCACCCCGCGGAACTGGCCTCACTCCGCGCGGCCTTCGAGACCGACGCCCCCTCGGCTGGGACCGGGTGCGTGCCTTCGAGGCGGAGCACGGCATCGTCCTGCCGGAGCCGTACCGCACCTTCGTCGCGGAGATCTCCGACGGTTCGTACGCAGGGCCGCCGGACTACGGCCTGATGCCGCTGGCCGAGCTGCCGGACGACGGGAGGGAGGCCGGCGACGAGCGGTGCCTGGCCGAGCCGTTCCCGTTGACGGAGGCATGGGCGTGGGAGGACGACCCGCGCCCGGAGGAGGAGCTCGAACCGCTCCTCGACCAGATCTTCGATCATGGCTCGATCGTCCTGGGCACTGATGGCTGCGGCATGGACTGGCACCTCGTCGTCACCGGACCCCATCGCGGTCACATCTGGCACATCGCCGGTGAGGGGGCCCTTCCGTTCGGTGCCGAGTTCGGCTTCACCACCGCTGAACCGGGATTCGCGGGATGGGTGGCGCACTGGGCCGCGAACAAGCCGTGGTTCGATGCTCCGGAGGACGAGTCCGGCGCCGCGTAGCGCAGGTGTCAGGCGGCTTCGGGCTGTTCCTGTTCCGCGATGCGCCGCTTGGCCTCGGCCCAGGTGACCGGCAGGTGCTCGACCGGGGCCTCCCAGTGACCCAGGGCAGAGTGGGCATCGCACGTCTCACCTGCACGGTTTGGTAGTGGCACTGTCCATCTCGGCCGGGCGTGACATGCGGACGGGCTGTGCGGGCGGAATCCGCGCTGCACCGCCCGTACCGGCGTCTGCTGCCGTTCTGCCAGGTCAGCGCCCTGCCTGCAGCGCCGCCCAGGTGCCGCTGCCGACGATCCCGTCGGCCGTCAGCCCGCGGCCGCTCTGATAGGTGCGTGCCGCCGTCACCGTTTCCGGGCCGAAGGTCCCGTCGGCGTCCACTGTCGTGCCGAGCGCCGCGGTCAGCGAGCGCTGGAGCCGCTTCACGTCCGCGCCCGAGCTGCCCTGCTTCAGCGTCGGCACGGTCCCGGCCGACAGCAGCGCCGTCCAGGTCCTCGCGCCGACGATGCCGTCGGCGCCCAGTCCGCGGGCCGTCTGGAACCTCTTCACCGCGGACAGTGTGGCCGGGCCGAAGTTCCCGTCCGCTGCGCCCGCGTCGAAGCCCTGCGCTGTCAGCAGCCGTTGCACCGCAGTGACCTGAGCGCCCGTCGATCCGCTCTGCTGGGTGGCGTACGAGGCGAAGCTGAGCCCGTCACTGCTGCCACCGCTGTTGTCGCCCCCGACGTAGCTCATGTAGCGGGCCCAGTCCCAGTACGGGCCCGGGTCGGTGTGGTCGTTGCCCGGTGCCTCGCTGTGGCCGATGATGTGCGCCCGGTCCTTCGGGATCCCGTACCTGTCGCACAGGGCGCGGGTCAGGGCGGCCGAGGAGCGGTACATCGCATCCGTGAACCAGGACGGGTCGTCGATGAATCCCTCGTGCTCGATGCCGAGCGCCGAGGCGTTCGCGCCCCGGGCGTGGTACGCGGTGTCGCTGTTGCGGACCATCTGGGTGATCTGCCCGTCGGAGGAGCGGATCACGTAATGGGCGCTCACCTCGGACGTGGGGTCCTGGAACCAGTTGATCGAGCCCGAGTACGAGCCCTGCGTGACATGGATGATCACCTTGTCGACCGGCGCCGACCGGCCCTTGGTGAAGTTGTTCGGGTCGGCCGGGACCCACAGGGCCGACGGGTAGTCGGGGCTCTGGGTGCGTACCCCGCTGTCGGGGAAGGCGCTCTTCTCCGGGGCGACCGGGCGGGCGGTCACCGAGACCCGCTCGCCGCCGGGGACGGTGGTGACGATCCCGTTCGCGAGGAACGTGTAGACGGCGTCGGCGTAGAGGGCGGCGGCGCGGCCCGTCGTGCCGCTGTACCGCGCCACGGCCGGGTACCAGGCGTCGATGTCATCGCGTTCGTCGCTGTCGAGGCCGATGCGGTCCGCGTACGCGCGCAGCACGGCCGCGCCGCCGAGGATATTGGCCGCGGTGTCCCGCCGGAGCTTCGACAGCGGCGCGCCGGTGAGTGCGGCTGCCGTTTCCAGCGTGTGGTTCCTGGGGTTGCTGACCAGGTGCATCACGCCGTACCCGTTCGCCTGGCTGGGGCGCCCGGCGTGGTCGTCGAGGTGCGTTTCGCCGTAGCCGACGGCGGCGAGCAGATCGCGCGGTACGTCGAACTCCCGTGCCGCCTGCGCAAACGCCTGGTTCATGGAGTGGCGGGCGGCGACCGGAGGGGGTGCGGCGAGGACCGGCGTGACGGTCGCGGCGAGCGCGGTGGCGGTGAGGGCCGCCAGCACGGATGCGCGGCCCCTCGTGTGGGCTGCGGCGCGTCTGGGCATACCTGCTCCTGCTCTGTGGGGGAGAAAGAACGGCCCCCGGACCCGAGTGGGGTGGGTCGGGGGCCGCGAAGCGGGCTCAGGCTATCCATGCGTCCAGGGCATGACAAACATTTGCCTGCGTGTCGAACTCCCTTTCACTCCAACAGGGTTGACCAGCGAGACGGCGAGCCGCCCGGCGACCGCGCGACCGGTCGCCGGGCGGCTTGACAAGGCGTCAGATGTGCACCGCACCGCGCTCCCGCTCCGCGACAAGCTGCAGCGCGACGTCGATGATCATGTCTTCCTGACCGCCGGCATGCCCCGCCTCACCCACCTTCCACAGGCAGTACACGACGGGCCCGCGCTCGATCGCGACGCACCCGCGCGCCGCGGCCGACCCGCCCCGACCCGCGCGTTCGACCGGTCGACAGAGGGGGGCCGCCCGTCGACCGGGCGGCCCCCTCCGGCTGTACGGGATCAGTTCTGTGCGTTCACGTCCACGCGCACGATCTGCGGGTCGTGGTCGCTCGCCTGGTCGGCGAACTCCGCGTTGATGTGCACCACGTCGTAGTCGAAGCGGCTCACGCCGGGGCTGGTCAGGATGTGGTCCAGCGTCTGCGAGTTGCCCTCGTACACATAGCTGTACTGCTCGCTCGTAGGCAGCGTGGTGATCAGCGGCTTGAGTACCTGGCCGTCGGTCAGCGCGTCCATCGTCGGCGAGAACGCGAAGTCGTTGAGGTCCCCGAGGGTGATGACCCGCGCCGACTTGTCCGCCGCCAGCAGCGACGTGACGAAGGTGTTGACCTCCGTCGCCTGCTTGACGCGCTTCGTCTCCGAGCTGCGCTTCGGCTCCTGGTAGCGGCCGTGCAGGGGCTGGTCGCCGCCCTTGGAGGTGAAGTGGTTGCCGATGACGAACACCGGCTTCCCGTGGAAGCGGAACTCGCCGACCAGGGGCTTGCGGCTGTCCGCCCACGCGTCGTTGGTCGGGGCGATGCGGCCGGGCGACGCCGAGAGAGCGACGCCCTTCTTTGTCTTGACGGCGGTCACGGGGGTGGCCGCATCGCCGCCCGCGCGGTCCACGAACTCGACGCGCTCGGGGTTGAAGAGGAAGACGTTACGGATGTTGCCGCCGGGCTCGCCGCCGTCCTTGCCGTCCACGGGGGCGATGTAGCGCCACGCGTACTGCGGACCGCCCGCCGCGACGATCGCGTCGGTAAACCGCTTGAGCGTCGCCTCGGAGCCGACCGTGCCGTCGTTCACCGCACCGTTGTCGTCCTGGATCTCCTCCAGCGACACGATGTCGGGGGAGGAGAGGTTGACCGCGACGCCCGCGGCGAGCGTGTCGAACTTGGCCTGCTGGTCGAGCGCGTCCAGGTTCTCCACGTTGTACGTGGCGACCGCGAGCTCCTTGTCCCTCTGCTTCCGGGTGACCTCGCGCCGCAGGTGGTGGTCGGTGAGCGTGCCCAGTTCGGTCGCCTGGAGGTTGTAGCCGCCGAAGGAGGCGTAGTCCATGACACCGGTGGTGGTGCCGGACAGCTCATCGCCCACGTTCGCGACGGGGAAGGGGCGGGTGGTGTCCAGCGACATCACCTTGATGCGACCGGTGTTCTGGTCGGTGTACGAGGAGTAGAGCGTGCCGCCGCGCCCCGTCGGGTTCTCGTTCGGCTTGACCGTCACCCAGACCTCGTCGTACGCGGTCGTCGCACCTGTGACCCGGGTGTCGGCGATCTGTAGGCGGGCGCCCTCGAGCGACTCGTACAGGTCGAGGGCGTACGCCGCCGGGTCGAGGGCCAGCGCGTCGACCGAACCGCCGCCTGCCGAGGGGGCGTACGCGTCGGGCACGGACGCCGCGTCGAGCACGACCGGCGCGGGCAGCGCGTTGCCCGACGACAGGACCGTGACCCTGGGGGCGGTGATCTCGGTGATCGACTGGGTGGTGGCCGACGGGTAGTACTCGTCCACCGTGCCGCTGACCAGCACGGAATCGCCCACGGCGACGGTGGGTGCGGTGGAGCCGGTGTAGACGAAGACACCCTCGCTGGTACGGGCGTCCGCGTCCGGCGTGGCGTCCTGGATCCAGAAGCCGTGCGAACCGGTGGTCCGCACGCCGGTGACGATGCCGGGGACCCCGGTCACCGACTGGCCGTTCAGCGGCGAGACGCGGGTGGTGCCCTGGATGTCGTGCACCCGCACGGTGCCGGGCTCGGTCGGGTTCCCGGGGTCGCCGGGTCCCGCTCCGCCGGACGTCTCACCGGCCGCGTTGACCGGTGTCGGGGCGCCCGCGGTCAGGTCGGCGGCGTTGTTGTCGGTGTCGGCGAGCGACGTACCGCGCGCCACGGAGGCGGTGGCGGAGGCGCCCGTCGCCGGGCCGCTGCCCTCCCGTACGACCGCGGAGCCGTAGCCGATGAGGTCCACGATGCGGGTGTCGGCGGCGCAGTCGGCCGCGGTCTTGCAGGTCAGCGGGGTGGTTCCGGAGACGAGGGCGACGGTGCCGCTGGTCGCGGACATCGCCAGGGTGCCGGTGGCGTCCGGGGTGGGCAGGGCGACGGTGCCGCCGGTGCCCGCGGCCTGGGCGACCAGGTAGCGGCCGCCGGGCGCGACGGATCCGGTCAGCGCGGAGACGCCCCAGGTCGAACCTGCAGACGGTGTGCCGGGCAGGTACTGGACGCTGAAGCCCGACAGGTCGTACGCCGCCGAACCGGCATTGGCCAGTTCGACGAAGTCGCGGGTGAGCGTCGCACCCGAGTTGCCCCCGCCCCCGTAAACCTCGGAGATCACGGCGGTCGAGGACGGGGCCGCGAATGCGGCGGGGAGCGCGGTCGCCGAGAGGGTCACGGCGACCGCGCCGGCCAGCAGGATGGAACGAGGTCTCGATATGTGCACGGTGAGCTGCCCCTCAAAGTGTGATGAGGGGCCACAAGCTATGCGCGTAGACCTGGCTGTGACAAGGCATCAGAGGTTAATTCCAGAAAACGCTCCGCCGATCCCCGGGTCCGCACTCGGACTACGGCCGGGGTCGCGGTAGTCGAAGAACGTGGAGAAGGCATCCGCCCGTCACGGCCCTGCAGTAGCTGTGTCGCTGCGGGCCCTCGCGTGGATCAGCTCCGGGCGCGCTCGGCGACCAGGACCTCCAGGCCGTCCAGGATGCGGTCGAGGCCGAACTCCAGGGCCTGGTCCTGTCCCTGGGTTCCGGAGCGGACCGAGGAGGCCGTTGCCGCGGCCAGGTGCGGGTAGTCCGCGCCGTGGTCCCGGAGCACCGTGCCGAGCGCGGCCAGGAGCTGGGCCTCCGGTGCGTTGGAGGGGGCGGCCGCGCGGCTCTGGAGCGCGATGCCCCGAACATGGCTGGTGAGCAGCACCACCGCGTCCATGCGCTCCGCCCCCGTGAGCCCGGTGCCGTCCAGCGCGGAGAGGGCCCGCTCCATCCAGCCGAGTTCCTTCGGGCCCATCAGACGCGGGCCGACCGTCGCCTCCAGTAGCCAGGGGTGGCGGCGGAGCATCTCGACCAGGCCGTGCGACCAGGCCGTCAGGCGCGTCCGCCAGTCACCCTCCCCGCCCTCCGGTGCGTCATCCAGCGCCGTTTCCACCATGACGGCGATCAGCTCCGCCTTGCCGGGCAGGTATCGGTAGAGCGACATCTTCGTCTTGCCGAGCCGCTCCGCGACCCGCTGCATGGACACGGCTCCGAGGCCTTCCGCGTCCGCGATCTCGGTGCCGGTGCGGGCGATGCCGTCGAGGGTGAGTGCGGGCTTGGGTCCACGCCGGGGCTGTGGTCCGGGTCCCCAGAGCAGACGCATCAGGTTCGTCGGGTCGTCCGTCACCGCTATCTCCTTGCCAGGAACAGAAACTGTGTCTATCGTACACAACAAGAAACGGCGTCTGCGGGACGCAATTCATGTGGGTCGACGATCCCCGACACAGGAGCACCTGCCATGGCCCAGAAGGTTCTGATCTCCGGCGCGAGCATCGCGGGCCCCGCACTCGCCCATTGGCTCGGTGAGTACGGTTTCGACGTCACCGTCGTCGAGATCGCCCCGGCCCTCCGTGAGGGCGGACAGGCCGTCGACTTCCGCGGCGGGACCCATCTGACCGTCCTGGAGCGCATGGGAATCCTGGACGAGCTCCGGCGGCTGCGGACCGGCGGCAGCCCCATGCGCTTCGTCGACGAGACCGGCAGGCTCCGGCTCGAACTGCCCGCAGACTTCGCGGGCGGAGACATCGAGGTCCTGCGCGGCGACCTCGCCCGCGTCCTGTACGAGCACAGCCTGCCCCGCGCGCGGTACCTCTTCGGGGAGTCGATCGCCGCGCTGCACGAGGACGAGGACGGAGTGCGCGTCACCTTCCGCTCCGGCGCGACCCGCACCTTCGACCTCGTCATCGGTGCCGACGGGCTGCACTCCAACGTCAGGGGCCTCGCCTTCGGCCCCGAGGACGCGTACGTGCGCCACCTCGGCCACTACGCCGCCACCTGGAGCCTGCCCAACTACGCCGGCTTCGGCTTCGGCGAGGGCTCCATCGGCTGCAACACCCCGGGCCGCCTCGCCTCCGTCGGCACCGACAACCGCAACCGGGACACCGCCCGCGCCTTCTTCGTCTTCGCCGCCGACCGGCTGGACCACGACCGGCACGACCAGCAGGCGCAGAAGGCCCTCATCACCGAGGCGTTCGCCGGAATCGGCTGGGACGTGCCCCGGCTGCTCGCCACCCTGGACGACGCCGACGACCTGTACTTCGACTCCATCAGCCGCGCCGACGTGGACACCTGGTCCCGGGGCCGCGTCGCCCTCCTCGGTGACGCCGCCTGCGGGGCCACCATCGGCGGCATGGGCACCGGGACCGCGATTGTCGCCGCGTACGTGCTCGCGGGGGAGCTGGCCGCCCACCGCGGCGACCACGCCGCCGCCTTCGCCCGCTACGAGAGCCTGCTGCGTACCTACGCGCAGGGCTGCCAGAAGAGCGGTGACCGGACCGGCCCCTTCCTCGCCCCCGGCTCCGCGTTCGCGCTGCGCATGCGCAACTGGATGCTCAGCCGCACGTTCGTCCTCAACTGGATGCTGGCAGAGGGGAGGAAGGTCACGAACATCGAACTGCCCGACTACCGGGCGCACCGGAAATCCCCGCCGGCCATGCGCTGAAGGGACCGGTCATACGGCAGTGACACGCGGGCAACACGCGCCGCTCGTAAGGGTGTCCATGATGCGGGAAGCAGTTCGACCGGGTTACGCCATTCCGGCTACGTGTGCGCCACCCGCGCAGCGCCGGTCACGCTCCCGGGACCCGGTCCAGGAAGCCGCTGACCGAGGTGATGCGCCCGTCCTCGTCGAGGGTGACGACGTCGGACCCGGCGGCGGGCGCCGAGCCGTCGGCGGTGGAGACCAGGTCCCAGCTGAAGCGGACGATGTCGTGGCGTCCTTCGGGGGCGCCGGTCAGCTTGAACTCGAAGCCGGGGAACTGCTGATGGGCACCGCTGATCACGGCCACCAGCTCGTCGTGACCCCGCACGGAGGCCAGCGGGTCGGTGTACGTGGCGCCCTCGGTGAAGGCGGCGGCGACGGCCTTCGCCAGATCCTCGGGGGTGGCCGCGTTCCAGGCGGTGAAGTAGCGCTGAACGGCGTCCTCGTATGCAGTCATCGTGCTGTCCTCTCGGTCACGGTCCCGGCCCTGCGGCCGGGCTCCTGTGCGGCTCGTGAGGAACACGATGTCCGACGCGGGAAGAAGCGTCGATTACCTCCCGGGGCATGGCCGGACGCCCCGGCGGCGTGCGGCGCTCAGGAGGCTGTCCGGCCCAGGAACCCCATGAGAATTGCGTTGAGTTCCTCGGCGTGCGTCCAGCCGATGTTGTGCGGGCCGCCCGGGATCTCGACGAGATGGCTGTTCTTGATCAGGCCGGGCAGCCGCCGCCCGCAGGATTCGATGGGCAGGATGCGGTCCTCGTCGCCCTGGACGATCAGCGTCTCCACGTCGATCTTGGGCAGGTCGTCGCGGAAGTCCGTCAGCCAGGCCGGCACGCAGGCCAGTGTGGCGTGGGCCGACGCACCGGCGGCCACCGTCCACTGGAGCTGCAGCGCCTGGTCACTGATCCGGGTGCCACCGAGCTTGTCGACGTTGTTGAAGTCATGGAGGAAGGTCGTCAGATACGCGGGACGGTCCGAGGCGATGGCGCTCATGATGCCGTCGAAGACGCTCTGGTCGACCCCCTCGGGGTTGTCCCCGGTCTTCAGGAGGAACGGCGGGATCGGGGCGATCAGTGCCGCCCGGTCGACCCGGGCGGATCCGTAATTGCCCAGGTAACGGATGACCTCGCCGGTGCCCATGGAGAACCCGGCCAGGACGGTGTTCTGCAGGTCGAGCTTCTCCAGGACGGCGTTGAGATCCGTGGCGAGTGTGTCGTAGTCGTACCCCGTGGTGGGCTGCGAGGAGCGGCCGAAGCCGCGCCGGTCGTACGTGATCACCCGGTACCCGGCGCGCAGCAGGACCGGGAGCTGCTTCTCCCAGGATGCGCCGCTCAGCGGGAACCCGTGGATCAGGACGACGGGCTGCCCCGTCCCGTGGTCCTCGTAGTACACATGGATGCCGGCGGAGTTCTCCTCGCCAACGGTGATGTACGGCATGGCTCTCCCATCGCACGGCCCGGTCCCGTCGTGGTCCGGTGCTCCTGGGGCCTCTCTTCGGAGCGTGCCCGGCGCGCCGGGTCCTGCCTGCACTCCTTAGGCCGCAGCCTGATCCGAAAAGAGAGGTCCAAGCCCATTACGCCCCCATTCGGTGGTCCGCGCACTGCCGGCGGCCCTGAGCGGGTTCCTCGCACCGTTTCATGGGATTTTCACGGAGCACCTCTACGGTGGGCGTCGTGACCGAGATGAGCCCTCCCGGCTGGCATACGGACCCCGGGTATACAGGAACAGGCCCTGTCCAGGAACGCTGGTGGGACGGGAGTCAGTGGACGGATCAGCTCCGGATGCCGCCCGCGGCCGTCCGGCGCCGTCGGATCCGGATCGGCGTCGGCGTCACCGCGGGCGTGCTGGTGCTGGCCGCGATCGCGGGTGGCGCCATCCTGCTGACCGATGGATCCCACAGTTCCGAGAACACCTCCCGCGGTGCCGTGTCGCCGGCGCCAAGTTCCCCCGGGGGACAGAACGGCCAGGGCGGTCCCGGTGGTCCCGGTGGCCGAAGTCCGGCGCCCGACCAGCAGCAACCGCCGTCCGAGGAGGGGTATGCCACGGACGCCAGCAGTGGTATCAGCCTGCCGGTGCCCGACGGCTGGACCGGCAAGTCGGCCCTGATCGGTGCCTCGGTGAGCACGGGATCGTACACATGCCCGGCCGACGCCTCGCAGAAGTGCGAGCGCGGAGGGGCGTTCGTCGCCCCGGCCCAGGCGCTGAAGATCACGGCGAAGACGGCGGAGGCGGCGGCGAAGGCGGACATCTCCGTCAACGCCACGTCGTCGTACGGCGGCAAGGCCTACGGTGCCATCACCTCGCACGAGCAGCTCAAGTCCGAGGCGGTCACCGTTGCGGGCCGCAAGGGCTATCTGGTGCGCTGGAAGGTGGTCACGAAGGAGGGCGACGACGGCTACGTCCAGTCGCTGGCCTTTGTCTCCCCGCACTCAGCGGACATGCTGGTTGTCGTACGGTCCGGCTTCGACGTCAGCCCCAAGGCGCCCGCGCTCTCGGTGATGGACGAGATCACCAAGGGGATCAAGGCGGCGGCCTTGACAGGCTCGGGATCCGGGCAGACCACCTGAGACCGACCGGCAATTGGGGGGCGGCGTCACGGGGCCGGGGCACGCACCTCGCGGCGTTGTCGTCCATCACCATGGCTCCGCCATGGCTCGATCCTCCGCCTTGCGATGCATGCACCCCGGCCCCGCTCCTTCACCCACCCCCCAATTGCCCTGAAGCGACTCGGCAGGAACCGGCCCACGGGATTCCTTCCCCGGGCCGGTTCCGCGCGTCGGGCGAGCGTCGCAGGGGCCGGCGGCCGTATGCGGGATGCCGTCATGGCACCCCGCTGTCCATGTCACCTCCATGCGCTGATTGACCGCATATACACCCACGGGCGGGCGAGGCCGGATGGGCGTCGTCCGGGACCATCCGGAACTCGCACTCTCCCTGTCGTGCCGGACTCAGTGGGCTCTCCGCCGAACAGGTGAGTACGGAGCAGGGCCACGCCGCCACCGCGTGCACCGTCTGCCACCTGTTCGGCCCGATCGCCGTCGTGCTGTTCGCCGGCCACCCCGGCTTCGACCTCGCCGGCCACCGGAACCCGGACGCCCGACCCCGGGGCCCGCGCCGTCACGACACGCGGGTGCTGCGCCGCGGCGGTACGGCGTTCCCGGACGCCAGCGGCGAACGGGCCAGTTCGATGCAGCCCAGCGCGATGAGAACGATCGCGACCAGCTCCGGCAGCAGCCACCAGCCGGTGCGCAGCTCCTCGCCGAACAGCGTCACCCCGTACAGGACGCTGATCAGCGCGTCGCCCAGCGTCAGCATCGGCTGGACGGCGACCAGGGTGCCCGCCTGGAGCGCGTTCTGAAGGAGGAACAGCGCACCAACCCCGGCGGCGGCGGTGGCGTACAGCTGCCAGGACGTCATGAGCGCGGTCACCCCGCCGTCACCGAGCCGCCCCATGGCGTCCTTCATCAGGGCGGCGGTGAGCGAGTACCCACACGCGGCGGCGAGCCCGAGCAGCGCCGCCCGGGGGTTCCCGCGGGTGCTCATCGCGCCGGTGATCAGCGCGGCCTCGAAGATCCCCGTCACGATCAGCGCCGGGACCCAGGCCGCGCCCTGCACCGACGTGCTGCCGCCGCCCGGAGCGGCGGAGGCCATGCCGAGGGCCAGCCCGACGGTCACGGCGACCACGCCCCACCAGACTTCGCGCGGTACCCGGACCCGCATCACGAAACCGGCCAGCAGCAGCGTCGCCGGGAGTTCGATGACAAAGATCGGCTGGACCACCGAGATCGGGCCGGTGGCCAGCGCGACGGCCTGGCAGACGGCGGCGACGATCACCAGCCCGATCCCGGCCAGCCACACCTTCTGGCGCAGCAGATGGCCGATCAGCGACAGGTGCATCGCCTTTGTGCCGGGTACGGCGAGGGCGGCACGGCGTTGCAGTACGGACGCGGCGCCGTTGCTGAGTGCGGTCAGGATGGCGAACAGGACGCTGATCACCCGTCCATGATGCGGGCGGCCCGCAGGCAATCCGGGGTCCTGTCGGCCTGCGGTGCGGCGGACATGAGAAGGGAGGGGACGATGTGGTTGCGGACGGGAGTTGTCCGCATATCCGCGTACCGTGCCGTTCATGGCCACGAAGACGAACCCCGCCGCACGAGCCGCATCCGCCCAGCCCCCGCGGCTCACGCCCCGCGCACTGGGCCGGGCCACCCTGGAGCGCCAACTGCTCCTGCGCCGGAGCCCGATGTCCGCGAAGGAAGCCGTCGGGCATCTCGTCGGGCTCCAGGCGCAGAACACCAAGCCGCCGTACTACCAGCTCTTCGCCCGGCTCGAAGGCTTCGATCCGGCCGAGCTCTCCGCGCTGATGGGGTCCCGCGAGGTGGTCCGCATCGTCACCCTCCGCTCCACCATTCACACCCACACCGCCGACGACGCGCTGACCCTGCGTCCGCTGGTCCAGCCGGCCCGCAGCCGGGAGCTGAAGATATTCCGGCAGGGGCTCGGCGGTGTGGACCTGGACCGGCTCGCGGCGATCGGCAGAGAGCTTGTCGAGGAGCGCCCGCGCACCCCGAAGGAACTCCGCGAGGCGCTGCTCGCCCACTGGCCGGACGCCGACCCGCAGGCCCTGACCGTGGCCGCCCGCTGCACCCTGCCCCTGGTCCAGGTCACCCCGCGCGGGCTCTGGGGCCGGAGCGGACAGGTCGCGCTGACCACCGCCGAGCACTGGCTCGGCCGGCCGTCGGAGCCGGCACCCACGCCCGGCGCAACCGTGCTGCGCTACCTCGGCGCCTTCGGCCCCGCCTCCGTGAAGGACATGCAGATGTGGGCCGGACTGGCCCGGCTGCGGGAGGTCTTCGAACGACTGCGGCCGCGGCTGATCACCTTCCGCGACGAGCACGGCGTGGAACTCTTCGACCTGCCGGACGCCCCGCGTCCCGACCCGGACACCCCCGCCCCGCCGCGCTTCCTGCCCGAGTTCGACAACGTCCTGCTCGGCCATGCGGACCGTACGCGCGTCATCCCGCCGCAGTTCAAGGGACGCAACGGGAACGGCAATCAGGCGTACGGAGCCGTGCTCGTCGACGGCTTCCTTGCGGCGATCTGGCGGTTCGGCGCGCCCGGGCAGAAGCCCGGCGGCGAGGGGACCGTCACCGTGCAGGCGCTGGGGAGGCTGAGCCCGGCGGAGCGCGAAGCCGTCACGGAGGAGGGGCTGCGGATGCTCGCCACGATGGGACCCGCGGACCCGGCCGCACACGACATCCGGTTCGCCCCCTTCGTCGACTTCGGGGACTGACCGGGAGCGGGGCTCAGACCGACCGGCCATTGGGGGGTGGGTGAAGGAGCGGGGCTGGGGTGCGTGCATCGCAAGGCGGAGGATTGAGCCATGGCGGAGCCATGGTGATGGACGACAACGCCGCGAGGTGCGTGCCCCAGCCCCGTGACGCCGCCCCTCAATTGCCGGCCGGTCTCAGTCGGCGCGACCCGTCGTCGCCACCGTCACGCCCAGACCGATTATCGCGAAGCCACCCGCCCCGCCGATCATCGACAGCCGCCTGTCCGACCGGGCGAACCAGCTCCGGGCCGCCGACGCGCCGAGCCCCCAGAGCGTGTCCGTCACCAGTCCGATCGCGATCGGCACCAGCCCCAACAGCAGCATCTGCGCCGGGAGATGACCGGTCGACGGGTCCACGAACTGGGGGAGTACCGCGGCGAAGAAGACGATGCCCTTGGGATTGGTGACGCCGACGACCACACCGTCCACCACCGTCCGCAGATCACCGCGCGCGGGCCGCTCCGGCGACGCCTCGACAACCCCCAGCCTCAGCTCCTTGCGGTGCCGGAACGCCTGCACCCCCAGGAGGACCAGATACGCCGCACCCGCCAGCTTCACCGCCATGAAGACCATCATCGAGCGTTCGACCAGCGAACCGATGCCCAGCGCGACCGCCACCACCAGGGCGTACGAACCGGCGACATTGCCCAGCACCGTGGCCAGCGCGGTGCGGCGGCCGTGGGCCAGCGCCCGGCCGATCACGAAGAGGACGCTCGGCCCCGGGATCACGACCACCAGCAGGGACATCGCCGCGAAGGCAAGATATTGATGCGTGGACACCATGTCCGTCACCCCCTGGCCCCGACCGTACGGCAGAGACCCCGGCGGACGTCAGGCGCGCGACCGAGGCGGACGCCCGGCGCGCGACCGAGGCGGACGCCCGGCGCGCGACCGAGGCGGACGCCCGGCGCGCACCTACGGCAGCAGCCCCGCCCGGCGCGCCGCCACGACCGCTTCCAGCCGGGTGTGCGCCCCCAGCTTCCGCATCGCCGCGCGCAGATACCCCTTCACCGTCTCCGGCCGCAGCCCCAGCCGGTCGGCCGCCACCGCGTTCGTCGCGCCCGCCGCCACGCAGGCGAGGACATCGATCTCGCGCGGCGCCAGCTGCACCCCGCGGGCGCCCGGCACCGATGTCCCGGACGCCGAGGCCAGCCGCCCGCACACCGACAGGAGTTCCTCGCGAAGCGCCGGATCGGTCACCCTCGGGACCAGCGCGCGCAGCTCGCGGTGCGCCTCGCGGACGTCCTCCCAAGCACCCGGCGCCGCCCGCGGGTCCGTCACCTGGTCCCGGGTGACGGCCAGGAGCTGCTGCACCTCGTCGCGCACGGCGAGCGCCTGTTCCACGTCGCGGGCCGCCGCAACGGCCGCGTCGAACGTACGGTCCCCGAGAGTGAGGGGCTCGCGCAGCGCCCCGTACAGCACGCCCCGTACCTTGCGGCGTACGACGACGGGCACCGCCACCACCGAGCGCAGCCCCTCCGCGGCGACCGCGGTGTCGTACTCGTGGCTGATGTGCCGCGACGACGGGTAGTCGGTCACCGCGCACGGCCGGGACAGGGCGATCGACTTGCCGCCGAGCCCGCTGCCCGCAGTGATGACAAGGCCGCGCAGCGCCGTGGTCTGCGCCCCATTGAGCTCCGCGATCCTGGCGTGACGCGCATCCGACAGCAGTCCGCCGAACGCCACGGGCAGCCCGCTCGTCCGGCGCAACCGCAGCAGGGCCGCTTGCATCTCGACCGCATCGACCGGTTCCGGCACGCTGTCGCCTCTCTGCCCCGCCTGCGGTACCCCCGTTCGGGGGTGGTGAGACCTGGGTCACTGTTTACATGATGTTAAGGGACCGGTCCGGTCCGCAATAAGGAGGGCACATGTCGGCAACCAGCGCGACGGAAACGTTCCGGGCCGCCCGGGACTTTCTGCTGCAGCATCGCGAGGACTACGCGACGGCGTACGAGGGCTTCCGCTGGCCCCGGGCCGACCATTTCAACTGGGCGCTGGACTGGTTCGACGTCATCGCCGAGAACAACGACCGCACCGCCCTGCACATCGTGGAGGAGGACGGCCGCCGCACCGAGGTGTCCTTCGCCGCCATGTCCGCCCGCTCCAACCGGGCCGCGAACTGGCTCCGCGCCCAAGGGGTACGCGCCGGCGACCGGATCCTCGTCATGCTCGGCAACCAGGTCGAACTGTGGGAGACGGCCCTCGCCGCGATGAAGCTGCGCGCCGTCGTCATCCCCGCCACCCCGCTCCTCGGCCCCGTCGACCTGCGCGACCGGGTGGAGCGCGGCCGGGTCCGGCATGTGATCGTGCGGGACGCCGACGCCGCCAAGTTCGACGAGGTGCCCGGCGACTACACCCGGATCGCCGTCGGCGAGGACGTACCGGGCTGGCTCCCCTACACCGGCGCCGACGAGCAGCCGGAGAGCTTCGAGACGGACCGGGAGACCGACGCCGACGAGCCACTGATGCTGTACTTCACCTCCGGCACGACCGCCAGCCCCAAGCTGGTCGAGCACACCCATGTCTCCTACCCCGTGGGTCACTTGTCGACGATGTACTGGATCGGTCTCAAGCCCGGGGACGTCCACCTCAACATCTCGTCACCGGGCTGGGCCAAGCACGCCTGGTCGAACCTCTTCGCGCCGTGGAGCGCCGAGGCGACCGTCTTCATCTTCAACTACACCCGGTTCGACGCGGGCCGCCTGATGGCCGAAATGGACCGCTCGGGCGTCACCAGTTTCTGCGCCCCGCCCACCGTCTGGCGGATGCTGATCCAGGCCGACCTCTCCCAGCTGAACACCCCGCCGCGCGAGGTCGTCGCCGCCGGAGAGCCACTGAACCCCGAGGTCATCGAGACGGTCCGGCGCGAGTGGGGCGTCACGATCCGGGACGGCTTCGGCCAGACCGAGACCGCCGTCCAGGTCGCCAACACCCCCGGCCAGGTACTGAAGGCCGGTTCGATGGGACGGCCCAGCCCCGGCTTCAAGGTCGAGCTCCTCGACGCGGTCACCGGTGAGCCCGGTGCGATCGAGGGCGAGATCTCCCTCGATCTGTCGTACCGCCCGGTCGGCCTGATGACCGGCTACCACGGCGACCCGGACCGTACCGCCGAGGCGATGGCCGGCGGCTACTACCGCACCGGCGACATCGGCTCCCGCGACGAGGACGGCTACATCACCTATGTCGGCCGCGCCGACGATGTGTTCAAGGCGTCCGACTACAAGATCTCGCCGTTCGAGCTGGAGAGCGCGCTGCTGGAGCACGAAGCGGTCGCCGAGGCCGCGGTCGTGCCCGCGCCCGACCCGGTCCGGCTCGCCGTCCCGAAGGCGTACGTCGTCCTGGCGGAGGGCTGGGAGCCCGGCCCGGACACGGCGAAGGTGCTGTTCGCGCACTCGCGGGCGGTCCTCGCCCCGTACAAGCGGATCCGCCGTCTGGAGTTCGCCGAGCTGCCGAAGACCGTCTCCGGAAAGATCCGCCGGATCGAGCTGCGCGAGCGCACGGCCCAGGGCGCCGGCACCGAATACGACGAGGGGGACCTGCGGTGACCGGACGGACCGGGCTGTCCTACGCGCACGGCACCGGCACCACCGCTCTGCTCGGCGACACGATCGGGCGCAATCTCGACCGGGCGATCGAGGCGTACCCGGAACGTGAGGCGCTCGTCGACGTCGCCTCGGGGCGGCGCTGGACGTACGCAGAATTCGGCGGGGGTCGATGAGTTGGCGCGCGGGCTGATGGGCTCCGGGGTGGCCAAGGGGGACCGCGTCGGAATCTGGGCGATCAACTGCCCCGAGTGGGTGCTCGTCGGCGGTCTGACGCTGGCCGCGTTCGGCGATCAGGCGAAGGACTGTGTAACAGGCGGGTCCGTCGTTGCGGGCGCTGTCTTCGGCTTCGGGCTGGCGGCCCTCGCCCTGTTCTTCAAGCCGACGGACGGTACGACGAACACCCCCGGCTAGAACCAGCCGGGGGTGCCCACGAGCTGTTGACGTCTGGCGGTGTCAGCTCGTGCTGAGTGGCTCGGTTTGCTCAGTGTCGAGCTGGTGATCGGCCCAGATGTAGCTTTCGGGAAGCAGGTCGGTGATGGAAACGGTCCGGAGGCGGTCGCCTGCCCCGACGATGACCTTCAGGTCCGGGAAGTAGTCGACAAGGACCTGGCGGCACCGTCCGCATGGGGGAACGACCCCCCGGTCGCGGTCGCCCACGGCGACGATCGTGTCCAGTTCGTAGGCGCCCTGGGCGGCTGCCGCGCCGATGAGAACCAGCTCGGCGCAGGGGCCTCCCGTGAAGTGGTATGCGTTCACTGCGGTGACGATCCGGCCGTCCTGCGCACGGGCTGCGGCCGCCATGGTGTGGTTGTCACCCCGGCAGCAAGTGCGCGCGACCTGGGCTGCGGCCTGGATGAGTTCGTGGTCGACGTGGTGGGTCTGCGTGGTCATTTTCTCTGCCTTCGTAGGGTGTCAGGCGACGTTGACCCGAGTGACGATGGTGCGCAAGCGAATATCGGCTGTGTGCTTGTTCCGCCAGATGATGTAGCGGCGGATCATGCTGCCCTGCTCCTTGTGGCTGGCGTGGTCGGTGCCGTCAAGGGTGAAGTAGCGCAGGGCGGTGAACTGGGCCTCGATGCGGTTCAGCCACGAGGAGTTGGTAGGGGTGTAGGCGATCTCGACGTTGTTCGCTACGGCCCAGGTGCCGACCCGCTGGCACTTCCTCGTGGTCAGATGGGGTGAGAAGTTGTCGCAGACGATCGCGATCCGCACCGTCGGTGGGTAGAGCGAGCGCAGGTAGCGGCAGAACTCCAGGAACTGGGTGCGCCGCTTGATGGGCTTGATGTGGCCGTAGAGCTTGTCTTTGGCCAGGTCGAGTGCGGCGAACAGGTGCCGTGATGATCACCGTCGCGCCCGTGGCGCGCGCCAGCTCGGTGGCGTTGGACATGACCGCCATCTGCTCGGTGTAGTCCGACTCCGCGTTCTCGAAGTCCATCAGGTTGTCGAACACGATCACCTCGGGATACGCGTCCCACAGCTCGATGTACGCCTCCAGCTCCTCGTCGACCGTCTGCCAGCGCAGCGGCGAACCGAAGGAGAAGGTGATGTTCAGGTGGGCCAGCGCATCGAGGTACGCCTGGCGGTACTTCCCGCCCTCAGCCATGCCGGCCTCGACCATCTCCGTCGTGTCCCGCGTCGCCGTCGACGCAAGCCGCGAGGACGCCGTGAAGGCGCTCATGCCGGCCGAGGAGTACAGGGTCGGCAGGTTCATGCTGGCGACCCAGAACAGGGCCAGGCCCGACTTCTGCGCACCGGAGCGGCCGGCGATCATGATGACCTCGCCGTGCCGGGGCCTGACGCCCATCGCGTACAGCGCGTCGAACGCCTCTACGCGGGGGAGCTCTCGGCCTGATTCGGCATGGAGCGCCAGGGACCTTCCTGGGGTGAGCACTTACCGGACTCCTCTCGTTCGGCGACGACGACCCGCTGGATACCAACGGCGGCGATGAGCGTGGTGCAAGCAGGGCACGGCTTGCGCGTGACGTACAGGGTCGCGGCGTCGAACTGCGTGGCGTCGATGCCCTTGTCGATGGCGTCCTCGATCGCGTTCCGCTCGGCGTGTGTGGCCGCACAGTTGGCGTAGTCGCTGTCTCGTGCGCACTCCTCGACGGAGAGCTGTCCTCGCGGGCAGTTGCCCACACTCGCGCAGCCAGGCACTCCGGAGGGCAGTCCGTTGTAGCCCAGTCCGATGACCCGCTTGCGCGTGTTCAAGATGACGGCACCCACCTGGGCGCGCGTGCAGTCGGCTCCCGTAGCCACCGCCTTGGCGACGTTCAGGGCCCACTCGTCCCGACTCGGTCTCACCGGGACCTCCTTCCTGCGGGCAGGCGCCCGCTCATCGACCTCCTCTCGCTCGGTGGGTCCAACTAGCACATTAGGTCAGTCGAAGTCGGGGACGTCGGCGACAGCCGCCTCGGCCTCGGCCTCACGCTTGTTCGCGTACTCGATCACGGCGGTACGGGCAGCCGCGTCGGTTAGCGGACGCCACACCCACGCCGGGTCCGCGCCGGGCTTCTTCGGGGGAACCTGCGCCAGGGTCACGATGGTTGCGCCGCCGACGATGGTCTCCAGGTCGCGGGCGAGGATGGTCTGCTCGATCCTCTGGCCCTTGGTCGCCTGGGGCGAGCCGGCCGTGAGCGAGGCCGCGTCCTGGAAGACGGTGATGTCGGCGAGGGCGGAGTCCTTCGGGCCGTTCGGGGTGGGGCGCTGACGGTCGTAGGAGTGGACCTCGATGAGGATCGCTACCGCGTTGACGTTGTCCTTCGGCTTGAACCAGCCGCCGCCCTGGACCGGGATGTCGATGAGGTTGAGTGCCACTGTGGCGATCTCCTTTGTTCGGTGTTCTGTGAAGGGTGTTCGGTTACTTGGTGATGCAGCGCGCCGGGACGTCCCCGACTTTTGCGAAGGTCCAGAGCCCGCACGGAGCGGACGCCCAGACCCAGGCGAACAGGGCCAGCAGGCCGGCGAAGCAGAGGCCGGCTACGACCTCGGGCCAGTTCTTCACTGGAGCGACTTCCCCTTGGCCTTCCAAGCGGCCATGACCGCCGCGTCCTTGAAGAAGGACTGGTTCGGCCCACAGCTTCTTCAGCCCGTCGACCGAGGTCTGCTTCTCGATCTCGCCGAGGATGTAGGCGCTGGGGTCTTCGGCCTTCGCCTCCGTCCCACTTGCACTACCGGGCCAGGGTCCGGACTGCACGTTGGCCGCAGCCGCCCACGGGTCGCCCTCCGGCTTGGCCGGCTCGTCGTTTGTCGTCTCCTCGACGACCGTGGCGCCGAGCGCCGTGGCGATCAGGCTGTTGCACACTACAGGGGAGAAACTTGAAGATTCACATACCCCCGGCTAAGCCGTCCCCAGACACGAAGAAACCCCCCGCACTCTGTGCGAGGGGTTCACCCGGGATGACGCTCAGTCCACCCGCTTGCGCTGGGTGGTCTTGTGCTTCGGGCGATGGATGAGGTCATCGTCGCCGGCCTGCCGTGGCACATAGAAGAAGCCTTCCTCGGTGTCCAGGTCGTAGTGCACAACCGCGTCCTGTTCAGTGAGCATCTCCTTCCATGAATCAAGCCGGGCCTTGTCCGGGTCGGACAGCTTCCGGCCGTCGCGGAGGCGAGCCTCCAGTCGCAGCATCGCCAGCGGGTAGAGCCAGCGGTGCTCCTCCTTCACGAACCAGGGGATGAGGTCGTCATCCCGAGTGATCCGCCGATCCAGCCCCCGGCGACGCCGGAAGTTGCCCCACATCGACGGGACCGTCTCGATGTTGTACTTGCGCTTGTACTCGTCGATCATCCACCGGTACGTCTTGCCCTCTTCGAACCAGCGGATGACCTCCTGCTCATCCTGGATCTTCTTCTTCGCCATGCGGCTCCCGCTTCCCGAATTCATGATCACCTTACGTCTCGCTTACACTTGCACAATACTCCGGCAGGGTCAAGATCGCAGGGGTATCGTGGGACACGTCGCGAAAGAATCACACCGGAGAGTGGCCATGAAGATCCAAGTCATCGCGTGCGATGTCGACCGGCAGGTTCCGGCCCTGACGTACACCATCACGGCCAGCGATGGGCGAACCGTGAAGGCAGACCTGTGCGAGATGCACGCCGAGAGCATCGAGGATCTGCTCACGAACTTCGGCCAGGCCGAGGAGACGGAGCCCGAGGCCGAGCCGGAGAAGCGTGTCCGGCCGGAGTTCAGGGAAGCCGTCCCCACACAGCAGAAGCCCGCCCCGGCGAAGAAGACGACCGCCCGCAGGCGCCCGAAGATCACCTCGCTCGCCGAGATCGAGGCGAAGAAGCAGGTCTGAGACGGCAAGAACGCCCCCACTGACCGGAGTCGGTGGGGGCGTTCTGCGTTACTCGGACTCTCCGTTGGGCTGCGCGTACACACCCAGCGCGGTCAGCACATGGACGGCGACAGCAACCTTCGGCTCGTCGGCGAAGTACAGGGCGGCCAGGCCGGCGAGCGTACCGATCGTGGCGACAGCCGCCTTGGCGTACGGCTGCACCTTCTTCGGCAGGAGCGGAAGAATCAGCGAGACGGGCTTACCGTGCTTGGCCACCACCTCACACCTCCGGGACGCGGAGCTTGTCCCAGGACGACTTGCCCGGGTAGCCGTCAGCGTCCACACCGGAGTATCCGAGCTTGCGCTGCCACTTCGCGTACGACAGCCGGTCGGCCTCCGTCCACTGCGGGCCAGGACCCGAGGAGTAGGCCGAGCAGCCCTCGGCGACCAGGCGCTTGCCCATCGCGGTGACGATCGCCGACTTCGGCTTGTTCTTGAAGAACGTGGCGCCGGGGAAGGGCTCGTACCGCACGACCGCGGCCGCGCCGGGCAGCGTACCGAGGAGCTGCTTCAGGCTGGACTCGCCGGGGACGCCGTCAGCATCCGAGCCGGAGTGGCCGATGCTGCGCTGGAAGTCCGCGTAGTTCAGCGTGTCCGCGTCGGTCCAACGAGGGCCGCGGCCCTCGGTGTAGTGCTTGCCGAAGCCCTTCGCGACCAGCGCCTTGCCGACCTTGGTGACGTGGTTGCCGTAGGCGTCGTACCCGTACTTCAGGCCGTTGATCGTGACCTGGTAGCGGGCCACGCCAGCGTCACCGCCCGGGTTGGGTGCCGCCACGTAGCCGTCAGCGGGCATCCCGGCCTGGACCCATGCGTACAGCTTGGGGCCGGGGCAGGCGGTCGCGAAGCCGTCCTTGTGCCCCTTCTTGGCCAGGGTCCGGCCGGTCTTGGCGCACGCCTCGTCGTACAGCGTACGAGCCGCAGACAGAGCCTTCGCGCTCGGCTCCTGGTCGCCGCCGATGGCTATCTGGACACCGATGCCGGACACGTTGTGGTCGGGGCAGTGGGCGCCCTGCATGGTCCAGCCACGGCCCTCGTAGATGGTGCCGCCCTGGTCGATGACGAAGTTGTAGCCGACGCCGGCCCAGCCCTGGTTCAGGTGCGTGCGCTCGATCGCCTGCGGGACCTTGACCCCGGTGTAGGTGATCGGAGTGCCGCCGTCGCAGGCATCGCCCGCGAGGTGGCCCCCATGGTCCTCCCGGTCGGCATCTACACCAGCTTCTACGCCACCTGCAACGCCCGCTCCCTGATGCACTTCCTCTCGCTCCGCACGACGGACGAGGCAAGCAAGTTCCCGAGCTTCCCCCAGCGGGAAATCGAGATGTGTGCCGAGCAGATGGAAGAGCACTTCGCCACGCACATGCCCGTCACGCACGCCGCGTTGGGTGTGAGTGTCGACGCAACCGTAGACCGGCACGCCTCGGTAGCCGTGACCGCTGCCCGTCTCCCCGCACACCCCGCACAGGCCGATGCCGGTGAGCAGGGTCTGAGGCGTCCGGCCCGTGCGCTTACCTCCGCTGAACCGCTCCGGGTTGTTGAGGATGGCCGACCACTGCCCATCGCCCATGACCTCGCCCCGGTAGGTCACCTGCCCGATGTAGCGGGGCGATGTGAGCACCTGCTTGACCCCTCGCAGGGTCCACGCCTTCCCGCCCGCCGCGATTCCGCGCGGAGACAGGCGCCCGGCCTCGGTCCACCGTCGAGCGACCGCCGAGAGGGACTCGCCGGCCAGGATCATCGCCGCACCCTCGCGGATGGCCTCCGCCTCCTTCGGGAGGACCGTCACGTGGTCGTCGGCGTACCCGAAGGGCCGGATTCCCGCCGTGTACGGCTTACCGGAGCGAGCGGCCTGGAGGTTGGCCAGCTTCTGCCGCTCCGCCTTCTGCTCGCCCGGGAGCGCGGGGAGGCGGGCGAGCTCTGCACCCGTGGCTACAGCGTGATGCTCGGCTACTGGGAGCAGCCCGAGCGGACCGCCGAGGTGATCGACGCGGGGCGCTGGATGCACACCGGCGACCTCGCGATGATGCGCGAGACGGCTACGTACAGATCGTCGGCCGGATCAAGGACATGATCATCCGTAGTGGCGAGAACGTGTATCCGCGGGAGATCGAGGAGTTCCTCTACGGCCACCCGAAGATCGCGGACGTGCAGGTGGTGGGCATACCGGACGCCACGTACGGCGAGGAGATCCTCGCCTGTGTCATCCCCAGGGACGCGGCGGACCCGCCGAGCCTGGACGAGGTGACGGCGTACTGCCGCGAGCAGCTTGCGCACTACAAGATCCCGCGGAGGCTGCAGATCCTGGAGGCCTTCCCGATGACGGTCAGCGGGAAGGTCCGGAAGATCGAACTGCGGGAGAACTACGGATAGTCGGTGAGGCGGGAGGCGGTGCCCGGGGTGCGGTCAGGCGGCTTTGATGATGTCCCCGGCGGCGCCGCGGGTCGCCGCTGCCCATTCGATGAGCAGTACCTCGTACGCCGCGGACTCCACGGACGACCAGTCCTGCCCGGCTCGCGCGTCCACCAGCGCACGGATCGCCTCGTTCGCCTCGACGGCGGACGGGTGCGTCGGCTGTGCGGCGTGCAGCGGGTCGGAAGAGGGAGAGTGCCGTGGAATTAAGACCATGGGCGCTATCTTATGGCCGCCCACTGACACAGCCCGAACAATTGTGGCCCCAGGCGCGAACGTGACCGATTGCACTCGCTGTCGCCGACCGGTTCCGCTCCGGGGTCAGGGGGTTCGACGCCGGGTCAGAGTTCTCGTCGCATGCAGACCCTCGGCCAGCGGTCCAGGCCGTGTTCCGCCTCCTCCGCCCTGATCTTCCGCAGCCCGTCGGTGAGTTCGGCCTCCGCGAGCGTACGGAAGCCGAGGCGCGTGTAGTACGGCGCGTTCCACGGGACATGGGAGAACGTTGTCAGGGTGAGGGCGACGAGCCGCCGGTCGCCCGCCCAGCCGGCCAGGTGGTCGATGAGCGCGCGGCCCACGCCGCGCCGGGCGGCGGACGGATGGACCGAGACCTGCTCGACATGGGCCGCGCCGTCGACCTCGTCGGCGATCAGATAGCCGACGGGGCGGTCGTCGGATTCGACGGCCACCCAGGCGCGGCCGGCCCTGCGGTAGTCGTCCAGCAGGTCGAGGGGTGGCGGGTCGTCGTCCGAGACGGCGGACATGCCGAGGGTGCGGAACGGTTCGCCGGCGGCGCGTTCGATGTCCTGGAGCAGCGGGAGATCGGAGCGGCGTGCGGGACGGATACGCATGCCGCCAGTATGGCGTCGGCGGCCGGTGCGCGGGGGCAGGGGCCCCGGATTGCGGACCCGCGGGCGCCCGTTCGGGCACTGTCCCCCACTTCACTTGGTGTCCGCCCGGTTCACTTGGTGTCCGCCCGGCCCGGCACACGCCACGCTGCCGCGCACGGCGCATCAGGGGAAGCGGACGACGGGCATCAGGGGTCGCGGAATCCGGAAAGCCGGGTCTTCGTGGTGGAGCCGGAGCCGGAGCCGGAGCCGGAGCCGGAGCCGGAGCCGGAGCCGGGATCGGGCTCGGGCTCGGGCTCGGGCTCGGGCTCGGCCTCGGCCTCGGCCTCGGCCTCGGCCTCGCGCGGTCCGGTTCCGTCGTGGACGGGCCGGACCGCGTAGGGCTCCTTGGCGGGCGGTCAACCACAACAAAAACAAACGCCCGCCAAGGGTGATGCTGCTGGTACTGAGGGGGCGTGTGGAGGCGTTTGTCGATTCCCGCGCGACCCCAATGTCATCTGTGGCGCATGCAGTCGATTGGCTACCTTCTGTAGCGAGCTGATTGCGTACGGCGACATTGGGGTTGGTGTGTGCAGCAGCGGGATCGGAGAAATGAACGTGAAAACTTGCAAGCGGTGGGCTGTGGGCCTGGGAGCCGTCGCGATCAGTGCCGGGCTGATGTCGGGCGCATTCAGCCCGGCCGTCGCCAGCGACTCCGCGGGGGCAGCCCCACGGTCCGTCGTCGCCAGGCAGCTGACCCTGAGACTGGCCGCGGATCCGGGCCAGGTCGCCAATGTGCAGGGAGCGGCCCAGGGCAACGGCGTCCCGATCATCCAGTACCCGTGGTCCGGTACGGCCAACGAGCGCTGGGAAGCGAATGCGGTCGGGGGCGCCTACTACCGGTTCAAGTCCGTCAGCAGCGGCAAATGCCTCAACGTCAACGGCGGCGGTAACGCCAACGGCGCCCCGGTCATCCAGTACACCTGCAGCAACGCCGACAACGACCTGTGGAGGCTCGTGCCCAAGGGCATCGGTTACCAAATCGTCGTCAGGTCCAGCAACAAGTGCCTCAACGTCGCGGGGGGAGTAGGCGCCGGACGCCCCCTCATCCAGTACGACTGCACCGCCCAGGGTGCGACCAACGATGTCTGGCTGCCCGTCTGGGAACCCAACAACCTCTGAGTCCTCGCGGGAGCCCGTGGGGCAGGCGTTGACACCGTGTGGCTGGGTTCTCCTTCGGGGACCCAGCCACATTCGGTCGTGGGCAGCGGACGACGGACAGCGCGAAGATCTGGCACGCCGCTGGTCGCACGGATCGATCCGTTGGGCGGTCAGCGGGGCTCCGGGGACGACTGCGTACCGGCTGCTCCTCTGTGACGTGCCTGCCAGGCTGCCTATCCGGCTCTCCCGGTCCTCGCCGGCGGTTGCCGGGGGCCAACCGTGTGACCTGCCCAGCTCCACGGGAAGAGGAGGCCCGCTGCCTCGGCTTGCCGTGCCTATCGTGAAAAGACACACCAGCGGCGGCGTCGAGGCGGGGCAGACGTGACGGAACCGGAGATCGATTACGCAGCGGTGTTCCAGGCCCTTCCCGGTGCGGTGGCGCTGCTGACCCCGCAGCTGGTCTACGCGGACGTCAACGAAGAGTTCTTGCGCGTGATGGGCCGCACCCGCAGCGAAGTCATCGGACGCTGCATGCGCGACGATTTTGCCCACAGACCGAACGACCCCGGCGCGGCCGTGGTGCGCAACATCGAGGCGTCACTACGTCGGGCGACGGAAACCGGTGAGCGCGACACCATGGAGCTGCAGCGCTACGACATGAAGGATCCCGACCGGCCCGGGGTGCTGGGCGAGCGCTACTGGACCATGATCAACATTCCCGTCCTCGGTTCGGACGGGCGGGTGACGCTGCTGATGCACCGCGTGGAGGAGGTCACCGAACTCATCCGCGCCCGCGTGGTGGCGCTGAGCCTGCAGGAGGCGATGCTGCCCGCTCTCCGCCCGGTCGGGCGCCACCCGGCGGCCGCACGCTACCGGCCCGCCGTCGACGCGCTGGACGTGTGCGGTGACTGGTACGACCTGGTCGAACTGCCCGGCGACCGCATCGCGGTCGCCGTCGGCGACGTCGTCGGCCACGGCCTGCCTGCGGCCCAGGTGATGGGGCAACTGCGCAGCGCGCTCAGCGCCTCCTTCCGCGTCACCGACGGCCCCGCCCGTGCCCTGGAAGTCCTCGGGCTGTACGCCCGCTCGGTCGACGGCGCCGAGAACACCACTGTGGCCAACACGTTCATCGACTGGAACACCCACACCATCACCTACAGCAGCGCGGGCCACCCTCCTCCGGCCCTCCTGCACGGGGACGGAACCGTCGAGTTCCTGGACCGGGCCACCGACCCCCCGCTCGGCGCCCGCCCCGAACCCGCTCCCCGGCCCCAGGCCACCGTGCCCTTCACCGAGGGGTCCGTCCTCGTGCTGTACACCGACGGCCTGATCGAGCGCCGCCGCGAAGACATCGACACCGGTCTCGCGCGGCTCGCCCGCTCCCTGGCCGGCCACCGGACAACCGACCCCGAAACCCTCGCGGACGCCCTGCTGGCCGACCTGCTCCCGCTCTGCGGCGTCACCGACGACACCGCCCTGGTCGTCGTGCAGCTTTGACCCGGCCGCCGTGTCCGCAGCAGCGTGGTTCAGCTGCCTTGATTGCCCCGCCGCATGGCGCCCCGGGACCGGTCAGCGGACCCCGGTCCGCGCCGGACCGGACCGCGCCCGAACCGCTCCGCCGGCAGGGCGCTCCGGCGCCTTGCGATGCACCGCACCGGTCGCCGCGGGTCCCGTCCTTCGGCCGGACGGCGATACTCTGCGGACACCCTCAGGCCCCCGTGGAGAGCAGCTCGTCCGCCGGGCTGTTCACCGGCTGCGGGGTCCCGGTGAGGTCCATCACGAAGAGCGGGATACCGAGCCCGTCGGCGCGCGCCCTGGCGTCCTGCGCATACCCCGCCAGCGAGAAGAAGACACTGGTCACCGATGCGTTGAGGGCGTTCAGCCAGAGACATTCGACGTCGCGCAGGGTGCTCGGCCGGGTGGTCGAGTCGACCTGGGCGATCAGTCCTGCGGCGCGCAGACCGATCCGGGACGAGGGCCGCTCCGCCGGCATGACGACGTCGCGGTAGCCCAGCCACCGCAGATATATCGCGGCGGTGGTGACCGCGTCGCGGCCGGTGCGGATCGTCATCGGCCGGAACGACGGGCGGGGCGCGGACGCCGTACGCGGCAGCGGGATGTGGGACGGCCGGAACCCGTCCGCCGGGTCGGCGCCGGCCGCCGTGACCGGTCCGACCGGGATCCGCAGCACCGTCCCGCACGGGCAGCACAGCTCCGGCTGCGGCCACTGGTCGTGGCGCCCGCAGGCGCGGCAGCGCACGGTCACCCAGTCGTCGTTCCAGGTGCGGTGCGTGATCGGCTCGGGCGCGGTGCCGCGCAGCATCGGGGCAGCGGTGGGGGACCCGCACGGGCACGGGTAGACCGGTGCGAGGTACGCGTGCTCGCGGCGGCAGGCCGGGCAGCGTACCGGCACGGACTCCACCATGGCCTCCCTCCGGCACCGCTGCCGCCCCCGGTGCCTGTCTTCGGGCGCGTCGGCGCTCCGTGGCCGTCACCGTCCGACCGCGCCCCGTGCCCCCATGCTCCACCACGAGTGGGGCGCGGGGGAGTGACTTGGAGGATTCGCGGCTCTTCCGGCGCCGCGTGGCAGCGGCCCGGCGCCCTCTTTTGACGGCCGACGGGCCGCCGCTTAGATTGCTTCCGTATAGCAGAAATAAACTTCCGTAATACAGAATTGGCGCTCTCAGGTGGCGCGACGGAGCCCGACTCCACCAGGTCCGAGCAGGAGTACTCAAATGCCTCGAACGACCGCTGTCCGAGCGGCAGTTGAGAGCCTCAAGCTGGAAGGCGTCACCCACGCGTTCGGCGTGCCGGGAGCGGCGATCAATCCCTTCTACGCGGAGCTCAAGGCCGGCGGCGGCATCGACCACACCCTGGCCCGCCATGTCGAGGGCGCGTCCCACATGGCCGAGGGCTGCACCCGGAGCGGGGCCGGCAACATCGGCGTCTGCATCGGTACGTCGGGACCCGCCGGCACGGACATGATCACCGGGCTCTACTCGGCGATCGCCGACTCCATCCCGATTCTCTGCATCACCGGCCAGGCGCCGGTGGCCAAGCTCCACAAGGAGGACTTCCAGGCCGTCGACATCGCGTCGATCGCCAAGCCGGTGACCAAGGCCGCGACGACCGACCTGGAGGCCGCGCAGGTGCCCGGCGTCTTCCAGCAGGCCTTCCACCTGATGCGCTCGGGCCGCCCGGGTCCGGTCCTCATCGACCTGCCCGTCGACATCCAGCTGACCGAGATCGAGTTCGACCCGGAGACGTACCAGCCGCTGCCCGTCTACAAGCCGGCCGCGTCCCGTGCCCAGATCGAGAAGGCGATCGGGTTCCTGCTCGCCGCCGAGCGCCCGGTGATCGTCGCCGGTGGCGGCATCATCAACGCCGACGCCTCCGAACTCCCCGTCGAGTTCGCCGAGCTGACCGGCACCCCGGTCATCCCGACGCTGATGGGCTGGGGCATCCTCGCCGACGACCACGAGCTCAACGCCGGGATGGTCGGCCTCCAGACCTCGCACCGCTACGGCAACGCGAACTTCGGCGCGCAGCACAACCGCCCGTACGTCCATGTCCTGGTGAACAACTCCTACCTGGGGCTGATCCGCCAGGCACAGCGCAACCTGGACATCAACTTCCAGGTCAACCTGGAGTTCGAGAACATCAACTCCCCGGCACTGGGCGTCTACGGCGTCGACCACGTCAAGGTCGTCGAAGGGCTGGGCTGCAAGGCGATCCGGGTCACCGAGCCGGACCAGCTGCTGCCCGCGTTCGAGGAGGCCAAGAAGCTGGCCGCCGAATTCCGCGTCCCGGTGGTCGTCGAGGCGATCCTGGAGCGCATCACCAACATCTCGATGAGCGGCGCCGGGATCGACGCCGTCAACAAGTGGGAGGGCATTGCCACCGAGCCGGGCCACGCCCCGACGGCGATCCGCCCGTTCGTCGCGAGCTGACGCACCACTCCTCGGTACGTCTCCCAGGTGGGGGCGGATCACCGGAACCCGGTGATCCGCCCCCACCTGCCCGTCCCGGCCAGGCCGAACACGGCCGACGCCCCTACCCGTAGTACTTCAGAGCTACGCGGAAGGTGCCCTCCACGGGTGGACGCCGACGACACGGTCCGCTCCCTAGCTTCTGTACCGGAAGCACGACGGACATCCGGTACGGAAGGACCATCCCCTTATGGCGCCCCGCCAGCCCAGGAGCCGCCCGCGCACGCGCCGGCTCTTCACGAGCCGCCCGCGCGGCGCCCGTACCCTCCTCGCCGCTCTCGTCATCGCCGCGGTCACCGTGCCCGTCTCGGGTGCGGCCCGCCCCTCCGCCGTCCCGGCGCCCGCCCCCGCCGCTCTCGCCCCACTGCGCGCGACCCCCGCCGCCCTGGCCGAGCGGTACGCCGTCAACCGCGGTTCCATCCGGGCGGCCGAACGGATGGCCACCGGCCACGGAGACCGCAAGCGGGCTGCCGCGCTGCGCGAACTGGCCGACCCGGCACGCCACTTCCTCTCCTTCGACGGCCGCGACGGCGGACGCGGCGTCGAGGTCTTCGGTGATCTGTCCACGGCACGCCGGATCGCCGTGCTGGTCCCGGGCGCGGGCATCGGTCTCGACAAGTACTGGCGGCTGAGGGCCGGTGGTGTCGCGCTCCGGCGGGAGCTCGGCGACGGCTCGGCGGTCATCGGCTGGCTCGGGTACGCAACGCCGGCCACGGTGAGCCCGGAAGCGGTGACGTCCGGCCTGGCCGAGCATGCCGCCCCCGAACTACGCGCATTCCTGGACGAGTTGAAGACATCCAAACCGTCCGCCCGGATCACGCTGCTCTGCCACTCCTACGGATCCGTCGTCTGCGCCAAGGCCGCGTCCGGGCTGGAGGCCGCGGGCATCGTCCTGTACGGCAGCCCCGGCACCGGCGCGCGAAGCGTCGCCGCGCTGCACACCCCGGCCACCGTCTGGGCCGGCCGGGGCGGCAGCGACTGGATCGCCGACGTACCGCACGAACAGCTCCGACTTCCCTTCGTCACCCTCGGGTTCGGGACCGACCCGGTCTCGCCCGGGTTCGGTGCCCGGCACTTCGCGGCGGGCGACGGCGGCCACAGCGACTACCTGAAGCCCGGCTCCTTGTCCCTGAAGAACCTCGCCCGGATCGTCTCCGGCCGGACCCCTGCCGAGGAGGGCCGCCATGCGTGAACTCGTCCGGCGGATCGACGCCGCCACCCCGCCCGACCGCGACCGGGCCGTGGACGCCCTGCGCGCCCTCGCCATCCTGGGCGTGGTGCTCGGCCACTGGCTGGTCACCGCGCTGATCGCCGACACCGGCACGGTGCGCGCCGCCAGCCCCCTCCAGCACATGCCCGAACTGATCCCGGTCTCCTGGCTGTTCCAGACCCTCGCGGTATTCTTCCTCGTCGGCGGACAGATGGCCGCGAAGAGTTACGCCTCGGCCCGCGCCCGCGGCACCACGTACGGGCAGTGGCTCGGCGCCCGGACGCTCCGGCTGTTCCGGCCGGTCGCCGCCGTGCTGGTGGTGTGGACCGTGATAGCGGGCACGCTGCTCGCCTCCGGGGTGGGCACGGAGACCGTGCACGCGCTGCTCAAGCTGGTGCTGTCGCCGCTCTGGTTCCTGCTCGTTTTCGCGGCGCTGACCGTGGTGACCCCGCTGGTCTCCAGGCTCCATCCGCTCTGGCCGCTCGCCGTCGTGCTCCATGTCGACCTGATCCGGTTCGGACTGGGCGGGCCCGCCTGGCTCGGATGGATCAATGTGGCGGCCGGCTGGCTGGTCCCGTACTGCCTGGGCGCGACCTGGGCCCGCGGTGGCCTGCAGAGCCGGGCCACCGGATGGGCGCTGCTGCTGGTCGGCGCCGCGGCCACCGTCGGACTCGTTCTGTGGGCCGGCTACCCCGCGTCCATGGTCGGGGTGCCGGGCAGCAGGATCTCCAACCTCGACCCGCCCACCCTCGCGGCCGTCGCCTTCGGTCTTGCCCAGTGCGGCGCGGCCCGGCTGCTGCTCGGCCCGCTGCGGCGGGTCCTGCGCCGCCCCGCGGCGTTGGCGGCGGTGGCACTGGTCAACCTCTCCGCGATGACGGTCTTCCTCTGGCACCAGACCGCGATGATGGCGGTCACCGCCATCGGTCTGCTCGCGGGCGAGGCACTGCCCGGACTGCACACCGTGCCCAGGGATTCGGGCTGGGTGCTCGCCCGTCTGGCGTGGCTGCCGGCGTTCGCCGTGGCGCTGCTGGTCTGCTGGGCGGCGTTCCGTAAGTACGAGGAGGGGCGGCCGCGACGCGGGAAGGGGCGGATCGTCCGCGAGAACCGTCCCACCAGGACGTCGGTGATGCGCCGTGCCTAGCTCCTGTCGTCACACTGCCGTCGTCGTCCGAGGGCGGCCGCGCGGCATCGGACGCGGTGCATCGCAAGGCGCCGGAGGAGCGTCCTCGTACTGGGCGCATCCGGGCGTTCCGGCAACGCGGCAAGGTGCCGCAACTGTCGTCGGGCGCCTGCCGGGGATGACGGGACAACCCATAGGGTGGTCGGGATGACGTGGGAATCGGTGGGGGACAAGGAGCGGTTGAAGGCCGCCCTGCGGAGGGCGCCGCGCGTCCTGCTCAAGGATCTGACGACGCCCGCCGACCCGCTGCCGGGCATGGGTCAGCCCGGATGGCCCATCTGGCGGCCGGTGTTCGGGATGCTGCTGGTCATCTGCGCGACCGTCGTCACCGTGCTCCATGTGAACGAGCTGAGTCCGGTCGACGGCGGCGCCATACCCAAGTACGCGGTGCGGCTGGGCATCGCCCAGGGCGCGGCGCTCGTCGCCGCGATGTTCCGCCCGGTGTCGGCCTGGTGGGCGTCGACCGTCCTCATGGTCGTCACCGTGCGGCTCAACGAGCCCGATATGAGCGGGGACCAGTTGTTCCCATGGAGCGTTTCCGGGCTCGCGCTCCAGTGCGGGGTGCTCTTCCTGCTGGCGCTGCGGGTCCCGCCCCGCCGCGCGGCCGGGGCGCTGGTGATCACTCTCCTCGCCGGACTGGCCTGCACCCTCTTCACCACCACGTCGCACAACTACGACATCGACCGCGCCACTCCGGTCCTGATCGCCGCCGTGGTGCTCGGCGCCGCGCTGCGCGGCCTGCGGGTGGCCCGCACCCAGCTCGTCGTCCAGGAGGAGCTCACCGCCGGGGAGCGGGCCCGGCGCACCCTCCTGGAGGAGCGCAACCGCATCGCCCGCGAACTGCACGACGTGGTCGCCCACCACATGTCGGTGATCTCCATCCAGGCGCAGGTCGCCCCGCACCTGGTCGAGAACCCGTCCGACGAGCTCCGGGAGAACCTCGCGGGCATCCGGCAGAATGCCGTCGAGGCGCTCGCCGAACTGCGCCATGTGCTCGGCGTACTCCGCTCCGAGGACGCCCTGTCGCAAGGGGTGAGGCACACCCCGCAGCCCACCCTCGACCGGCTCGACGAACTGGTCGCCAATGTGCGCGGCGCCGGGCTCACGGTCACCACCGCCACCACCGGTGCGCCGCGCGCGCTGCCGCCCGGTGTCGAGTTGTCGGCCTTCCGGATCGTCCAGGAGGCGCTCAGCAACGCGATGAGGCATGCCCCCGGCGCACAGGTGCGGGTGGAGGCGGCCTACGGGACGACCGGGCTGACCGTCCGGATCACCAACACCGCGCCCGACGGGCCGGCCGCACCCTCGCAGTCCATGGGGCACGGGCTGCTGGGGATGCGCGAACGCACCGCCATGCTGGGCGGCGAACTCGCGACCGGGGCGACCCCGGACGGCGGCTACGAGGTCACGGCTATCCTGCCGGTGAGCGCCTTTGCCCTGGCCACCGAATCTGCCGAGGACACCCCGTGACGACCATTCGCGTACTCATCGCCGACGACCAGATGATGGTTCGTCAGGGCTTTACGGTGCTGCTCAACGCCGAACCCGGCATCGAGGTCGTCGGTCAGGCGGTGGACGGCCTCGACGCCGTCGCCAAGGTCGCCGAACTCACCCCGGACGTCGTGCTGATGGACGTCAGGATGCCCGTGCTCGGCGGTATCGAGGCGACCCGCCGCATCACGTCACCGCCCGGCGCCCGGGTCAAGGTGCTCATCCTGACCACCTTTGATCTCGACGAGTACGTGTACGAGGCGCTGCGCGCGGGCGCATCCGGCTTTCTCCTCAAGGATGCATCGGTCGAGGAACTGGCCCATGCGGTAAGGGTGGTGGCGTCCGGTGACGCGCTGCTCGCCCCGAACATCACCAAGCGGCTGATCGCCGAGTTCTCCCGGATGACCGCCGCCCCCCGGGCGCCGCTGAAGGACCGCGTCGGTCATCTGACGGAACGCGAGACAGAGGTGCTGTCCCTGATCGCGCAGGGTCTGTCGAACGCGGAGATAGCCCAGTTGCTGGTGGTGGCGGAGCAGACCGCGAAGACCCATGTGAGCCGGATACTGGCCAAGCTGGGGCTGCGCGACCGGACGCAGGCGGCGGTCTTCGCCTACGAGACGGGCCTGGTGCGCCCGACCGGCTACTGACGTACCTGCGAAAGGGCGGGAGCACGCGACCGTCCGTACCCCCGCCCCGGGGTGGTGACCGCCCGACGGCGGGAGGCCGGCGCGACCGTTTCGTTCGCGCCGCCGGGCGGAGTTCTGCAGGCTGAGAGCCTGTCGGGTGACCTTCGATCGGAAAGCGGACGCGGTCTGGTGCGTACGATTCCAAGGCGCCGGAAGGCCCTCGGATGGGGTCTCCC